>NZ_JAZGJN010000217.1:0-25043 GCF_038085095.1 Photorhabdus sp. P32
TTGAATCATTGAAATATGAAAATATAAGAGGGTGCTTTGCTTTTAATTATTTGTTTTGGAATATTAAATACGATATTGGATGGTAAGTGTTAATATTTGTGCTATTTTCAAAATAATATTGATTATAAAATTTAAATTAATGTTTTATTGTTTTTTATGATTTCAATAAATAATTTAATATAGGTATTTAGTTATAAATATATGTGGTGAAAAAATTATTTTTATATTTAAAGTTTAAATGAGATATAGAGTGTCTTAAAGTTAAATCATTTAAATGGGAGGATATTTATTTTATGCAACAGTAAATATTATTGAGAGATGTATAGATTGCTCTGTATATTATTATAAAGCAATGAAAAATTAAATTATTTTAATTTGAAATTGTTTCTCGATGGTTGTTGACATAATAATATCTATATTTTTACGCTCTAACTATTACAGAATATATGTAATTAAGTTAAATATAATTTTTATTTTTGCATTTTTGGTATATTCGTTAGCGGTATTGTCTTATTGTTGAAAAATAATTTTTTATGAATTATTTTTAGCTTGGCGTTATATTTTGATATAATTGAATTCACAGGATTATTTTATACCTATTGAATAACATTATTTTGAATTAGTATATCATTTTATTATTGGAATGGAGATTATTTTATAGGTGATTGTCAAAGTAGTATTCTGATAGTTAAATATAAACTGGTCTGTTTTGTCTTTAAAAATACTTGATTTTTTGTGAAATGGTTTTAAGTAGGTATTAATGGAGAATGGATAAAATGTAAAGGTTATTTGGTAATTATGGATAATAAATGCAGTTAATGGTTAATTTTTTCATTATGTAATTTGGCGTCAGTCAACAAAAGTTGCAGTCAATTAATCGAGCAGTGGCATCCGGTATCTGAGTCTTTTGGATGGATAGCTGATGTGTCTATTTTTATTTTTGGGCAAGAAGTAGGAGAGAAACATTAGTGATGACTGTCGGGAATGACGGTTTTCAAATTTCTAACAGATTCATTGAGGTAGTAAATGAAAAATAACATTGCTAAAGCGGGAAGTGCGTTTAAAACTCAGACGTCGAAAAATATAACCGACGCGAATGACGTTTCACAACAGACTCAAAATACAAAGAATATCCTTCAGACACTCACCCCCAGTGAATTATTCTGGTATGAGCGTCTTGTTGCTTTGCAACCCATCCAGCTACCTTTCGAAACCGACGGAGAGCAAACAGAACCCAGATGGGCAATGAGCGCTTGGCAGCCCCCTTTGCCGAAAAATGGCGAAGAGGAGTCATTGCAAACGTTGTTGCAGGTATTTGTCGTTTACCTTGCGCGTCTGACTCAGCAGACCGCATTCCAAGTTGGTTGGCGCGTGGATGAGGTAAAAGGTGAATCGGCAGATCAGGCGCCGGTGGTGCCTATGGCCGTTGAGGTCGCGTTTGATAAGCCTTGGTATGAGGTAGCTGACTGGGTTGATGAAGAGCTGTCCCGGCTGGAGCAGCACGGTACATTTAGTTGTGATCTCCTCTCTTGTTCTCCTTCATTGCATGCTATCCCGGCGCTGGCGACAAGCCGGCCGTGGCGAATCGCTATCTCGTTGATAAAGAGCGATAGGCCGCGAGATAAGAGGGTATCCGGCGAATTGCTGACCCTCCAGATAAATGAGCAGGGAGGTTTTCGCTGGATCTACGATGAAAATCGCTTGAGTACAGAAGTCGTTTTGCGGATGAGCGAGCATTTACAGGTGCTGGCAGTATCGAAAAGAATGGGAGATAAAATCCCTGTTGGGCAGCTTAATGTGTTGTCTGAGGCTGAACGTACATTGATACTGGAAACTTGGAACGTCACTGAAACCCCCGATCCTAACCCGTTATGTATTCACCAGTTATTTGAGCAGCAGGCAGAGCAAGCCCCAGAAGCCACGGCGTTAGAATATCAGGAGCAGCGTTTCAGTTATGCCGAATTAAATGCCTGCGCCAACCGACTTGCCCATCAACTGATTGAATTAGGCGTCATACCGGACCAGCGGGTAGCGATTTGTGTAGCGCGTACCCCGGCGATGGTGGTAGCGTTGCTGGCGGTGCTGAAAGCTGGCGGGGCTTATGTGCCGTTGGATTCAACTTATCCGGCGGAACGTCTGGCGTATATCTTGAATGATACTGCGCCGTCAGTGGTATTGGCTGATGAAAGCGGGCAGGCGGCGTTGGGTGAGGATGCCCTGACCGGGCTGACAGTGCTTGACCCGAATATCTCGCCTGACCAGCCGGACAGTAATCCATTTGTGGCTGCATTGACGCCGCATCATCTGGCCTATGTGATTTACACCTCCGGTTCAACCGGGCAGCCGAAAGGGGTGATGATAGAACATCAGGCGATTTATCAACGCCTTCTGGGTGTTAATGACACCTATGCCGTTACTGAGCAAGATCGGGTGTTGCAATTTGCCGCGTTTGCGTTTGATGTTTCAGTAGAAGAATTTTTCTCGGCATTATGCAATGGGGCCACACTGGTTATCCGGGATGATAGCTGGTTGGCTTCGGTACGGGAATTTATTGCTTTAACCCGGCAACATCGTATTACGATCATTTCTCTGCCGACCTTATTCTGGTCTGAACTGGCGGCCAGAGAGGCCGGGTTGCCGCTGCCGGATTGTCTCCGGCTGATCATGATTGGTGGTGAGGCGGTAAAAAGGAACTCCATTCAGGACTGGTTTATGCAGGAAGGCTACCGGCCCCAATTATTGAACGGTTATGGCCCGACGGAAAATACCGTGACGGTAACTTATAAGGAGGTGTTATCCCCGGAGGATGCTCGCTCTATCGGCCAGCCGGTTAAAAATTCCCGCATCTATCTGTTAGATAAATATGGTGAATTGGTACCCGTAGGTTGCGTTGGTGAAATGTACATTGGCGGCGTCGGGGTGGCGCGGGGTTATCTGAACCGGCCTGCATTGAGCGAGGAACGTTTTATACCCGATCCCTTTAGTTCGGTATCCGGTGCGCGGATGTATCGTTCCGGGGATTTGGCTCGCTACCTGCCGGATGGCGACTTAGAATTTCTGGGTCGTAACGACGAGCAGGTTAAAATCCGTGGCTTCCGGGTTGAACTGGGGGAAATTGAAACCCGATTGGTGGAACATCCGGCGGTGCAAGAGGCGGCGGTGTTAGCGCTGGATGACGGGCAGCACAAACGGCTGGTCGCCTATGTGGCGGCGGAAGCGCATGAGAGATTGGCTGCTGATTTGCGTGAATATTTGAGGGCGATTTTACCTGACTATATGGTTCCGGTAGCTTTTGTGCGTCTGGATGTTTTCCCACAGACTCCGAGCGGCAAATTGGATCGCCGGGCATTACCGGCGCCAAGAGAGGAAGATTTTGCCCGTCAGATTTATGAAGCTCCACAAGGGGAAGCTGAGATTACTCTGGCGGCTATCTGGCGTGAATTATTGGGCATTGAGCAGATAAGCCGGCATGATAGTTTTTTTGCTTTAGGCGGCCATTCCCTGCTTGCTGTACGTATGATTGAGCGCCTGCGCCACTTGGGATTGACACTAACGGCGCGTGATCTGTTCCAGTCCCCGGTGCTGTCAGCATCGGCCCAAGCGTTGGGGCAGCACCAAGCCGTAGTAGTCCCACCTAACGTCATCACGTCGGCCACCACGGCGTTGACGCCGGAGATGTTGCCGCTGATTGATTTGACTCAGACTGACATTGACCGCATCGTTGAGCAGGCGCCGGGCGGGATAACCAATATTCAGGATATCTATGCATTGTCGCCGTTGCAGGACGGTATTCTGTTCCACCACCTGTTGGAACAGGAAGGCGACCCGTATCTGTTGCTCTACCCGGTGGTCTTTGCTAACCGATCTCTGCTAGACCGTTATCTGGCGGCGGTGCAACAGGCGATTGATCGTCATGACATCCTGCGGACGGCGTTTATTTGGCAAGGATTGTCAGCCCCGGCGCAAGTGGTTTTGCGCCGGGCGCAGTTGCCGGTGACGGAGCTGACGCTAGACCCGGCTGACGGTTCCGTCATTGACCAGTTAACCCGGCGTTTTGATCCGGGACAGTATCGTCTTGACTTGAGTCAGGCCCCGTTACTGCATTTTGTTATCGCTCAGGAAACTGATGGCCGCTGGTTTTTACTGGAATTGGAGCATCATTTGATCGGCGACCATGAAACGATGGAATTGATGCACCGTGAAGTTCAGGCGTATTTTGCCGGGCAGGAAAAACGCCTGCCAGCGCCTGCCCCTTTCCGCAATCTGGTGGCTCAGTCTCGGCTCGGAGTGAGTCAGGAAGCGCATACCCGTTTCTTTACCGACATGTTGGCGGCGGTGGATGAGCCAACGTTGCCATTTGGACTGGCGGAGGTACATCGTGACGGATCTCGAATGACGGAAGCCCACCGGATGCTGCCTACCACGTTAAATAACCGTCTACGCAGTCAGGCCCGGCGTTTGGGTATCAGTTTGGCAGCGTTGTGTCATCTGGCCTGGGCACAAGTGTTATCGCGTACCAGCGGACAAGAGAAAGTGGTGTTTGGCACCGTCCTGTTTGGACGCATGGCGGCAGGAGATGGGGCAGACAATGGCATGGGGCTGTTTATGAATACCTTGCCGTTGCGATTGGATATCGATGATACTTCGGTACAGGATAGTGTGCGGGCGGTTCATCTCCGCTTGGCGGAATTGCTGGAGCATGAGCACGCTTCACTGGCGTTGGCCCAACGGTGCAGTGGTGTACAGGGTGAAAACCCGCTCTTTAGCGCTCTGTTCAATTATCGCCATAATGAGCAACCGGTGATACTGGATGAAGCGATGGCCGGGATTGAATTCCTGGGCGAACAGGAGCGGACTAACTATCCGTTTGGGTTGTCGGTGGAGGACGGTAGTTCCACGTTGGGGCTGACTGCTCAAGTGGTGCAGCCGTTTGATCCAGATCGACTATGCGGTTATATGCAACAGGCGTTGGAAAGTCTGGTGGAAGCGCTTGAACAGGCTCCGGAGACGCCGATACGTGCGCTGAACGTCCTGCCTGAAACGGAACGTACATTGTTACTGGAAACCTTAAACGCTACTGAAACTTCTTATCCTGACCCATTATGTATTCATCAACTGTTTGAGCAACAGGTAGAGCAAACCCCGGGAGCTACGGCATTAGAATATCAAGATCAGACTTTCAGTTATGCCGAATTAAATGCTCGCGCCAACCGGTTAGCTCATCAGTTGATTGAGCTGGGCGTAGTGCCGGATCAGCGGATAGCGATTTGCGTGACCCGTTCTCCATCGGTAGTGGTGGCATTGTTGGCGGTGCTGAAAGCCGGTGGGGCCTATGTGCCGCTGGACCCGACTTATCCGGGAGAACGTCTGGCGTATATTTTGAATGACACCGCCCCGTCCGTGGTATTGATTGATGAAGCCGGCCGGGCGGCGCTTGGTGAACAAACGCTTGCAGGATTGACGGTACTTGACCCGAATACTCAACCAGATCAGCCGGACAGTAACCCACAGGTAACCGGGTTGACGCCACAACATCTGGCTTATGTCATCTATACCTCCGGATCAACTGGGCAGCCGAAAGGGGTGATGATAGAACATCAGGCGCTGTATCAACGTCATTTGGGTTTTAATGAGACCTATGCCGTCACGGCGCAAGACCGGTTGTTACAATTTGCCTCTTTTGCATTTGATGTTTCAGTAGAGGAATGCTGCTTGTCATTGTGTAATGGCGCCACGTTAGTGATGCGTGATGAGCGTTGGCTGACTTCGATGCAAGAATTTATTGCCTTAGCCTGGCAAAACCGAATCACCGTGATGTCTCTGCCGGCGTTATTTTGGTCCGAACTGGTGGCTAGGGACAATGGATTACCGCTACCGGATTGCCTCAGACTCATCATCATCGGGGGTGAGGCAGTGAAAAAGAGCGCGGTTCAGGAGTGGTTTGCACGGGAAGTCCATCGTCCCCGGCTATTGAACGCTTATGGCCCGACGGAAAATACCGTGACGGCGACCTGTAAGGAGATATTATTCTCGACAGATGATCGTTCTATCGGCCGGCCGGTTAAAAATACCCGCATCTACCTGCTGGACAGAGATGGTCAACCGGTACCGTTAGGCTGTGTTGGCGAAATGTATATTGGCGGCGTGGGCGTGGCTCGGGGTTATCTTAACCAGCCGGAATTGAGTATAGAACGTTTTATACCTGATCCCTTTAGTCCGGTATCCGGTGCGCGAATGTACCGCACTGGCGATTTAGCTCGCTACCTGCCGGATGGCGACTTGGAATTTCTGGGCCGTAACGACGAACAGGTAAAAATTCGAGGTTTCCGAATTGAACTAGGGGAGATTGCAACCCGATTGATGGAACACCCGGCAGTACAAGAGGCGGCGGTGTTGGCGCTGGAGGGTGGGCAGGGCAAACGTCTGGTTGCCTATGTAGCAGCGGAAGCGAATACGGAGTTGGCTGCCAGTTTACGTGAATATTTGAGTGCGATTTTACCTGATTATATGGTCCCGTCAGCTTTTGTGCGTCTGGATACCTTCCCGCAGACCCCGAACGGCAAGCTAGATCGCCGGGCATTGCCGGCACCGCGAGAGGAAGATTTTGTCCGTCAGATTTATGAAGCCCCGCAAGGGGAGACTGAGATCGCCCTCGCGGCCATTTGGCGTGAGTTATTGGGCATTGAGCAGATCAGCCGACATGACAGCTTCTTTGTGTTGGGCGGCCATTCCCTGCTCGCTGTGCGCATGATTGAACGCTTACGTCGTCTGGGGTTGGCGTTGACAGCGCGTGATCTGTTCCGATATCCGGTGTTGTCAGAATTGGCGCAAACATTGGGGCAGCATCAGGCTGTAGTGGTGCCGCCTAATGTTATCACGCCGGCCACCACGGTGCTGACGCCGGCGATGTTGCCGCTGATTGATCTGACTCAAACTGATATTGATCGCATTGTTGGGCAAGTACCGGGCGGAGTCGCCAATATTCAGGATATCTATGCCTTGTCGCCGTTGCAGGACGGTATTCTGTTCCATCACCTGTTGGAACAGGCAGGCGACCCGTATCTGTTGCTCTATCCGGTGATCTTTGAGAACCGCTCTCTGCTGGATCGTTATCTGGCGGCGGTACAACAGGCGATTGACCGCCATGACATCTTGCGTACTGCTTTTATCTGGCAAGGGTTATCCGTTCCAGCGCAGGTGGTTTTGCGCCGGGCGCAATTGCCGGTGACGGAACTAACGTTGGACCCGGCTGACGGCCCGGTCATTGATCAGCTAACCCGGCGTTTTGATCCGGGGCATTATCGTCTTGATTTGAGTCAGGCGCCGCTACTGCATTTTGTTATCACTCAGGAAACCGATGGCCGTTGGTTCTTACTGGAATTGCAGCATCACTTGATTGGCGATCATGAAACGCTGGAAGTCATGCACCGTGAAGTACAGGCCCATTTTACCGGGCAGGGGGATAGTCTGCCGGCGCCGGCTCCTTTCCGCAATTTGGTGGCTCAGGCTCGGTTTGGGCGGAGTCAGGCAGAACATACCCGTTTCTTTACCGACATGTTGGTGGCGGTGGATGAGCCAACGTTACCATTCGGACTGGCGGAGGTGCATCGTGACGGATCTCAGATGAGGGAAGCTCACCGGGCGCTAACAGCGACATTAAATGATCGCCTGCGTAATCAGGCCCGGCGTTTGGGCGTCAGTCTGGCGGCGTTATGTCATCTGGCCTGGGCGCAGGTGTTGTCGCATACCAGCGGGCAAGAGAAAGTGGTGTTTGGTACCGTCCTGTTTGGGCGTATGGAAGCAGGAGAAGGGGCAGATAACGGCATGGGGCTGTTTATGAATACCTTGCCGTTGCGACTGGATGTTGATGACACTCCGGTGCAGGACAGCGTGCGGGCGGTACATTTGCGACTGGCTGGGTTGCTGGAGCATGAGCATGCCTCACTGGCGCTGGCCCAGCGGTGCAGTGGTATCGCCAGCGGTACGCCACTCTTTAGCGCTCTGTTCAACTATCGACACAATGCCTTATCGGCAACGTCGGATGACATCATCAGCGGTATTGAATTTCTGGACGGACAGGAACGAACGAACTATCCGTTTGGACTGTCGATAGAAGACGGTGGTTCCACGTTGGGGCTGACCGCTTTGGTGGTGCAGCCGTTTGAACCTGATCGGCTATGCGGTTATATGCAACAGGCGCTGGAAAGTCTGGTGGACGCGCTTGAACAAGCCCCGGAGACGCCAGTACGTGCGCTGAACATCCTGCCTGAAACGGAACGTACATTGTTACTGGAAACCTGGAATACCACGGAAAACCCATATCCTGACCCATTATGTATTCACCAACTGTTTGAACAACAGGCAGAGAGAACCCCGGAGGCGACCGCGTTAGTATATGAAGAGCAGCATTTCAGCTATGCCGAATTAAATGCTCGCGCCAATCGACTTGCCCATCAACTGATTGCATTGGGCGTCATACCGGATCAGCGGGTGGCGATTTGTATGGCACGTTCACCGGCGATAGTGGCTGCGCTGCTGGCGGTGCTGAAAGCTGGCGGGGCTTATGTGCCGCTAGATCCGACTTATCCGGGAGAACGTCTGGCGTATATTCTGAGTGACACGGAGCCGCTCGTGGTACTGGTTGATGAAGCTGGCCGGGCGGCGCTTGGCGAACAGGCGCTGGTCGGGCTAACGGTACTTGACTCGAATATTCTGCCAGACCAGCCGGACAGCAACCCACTGGTAGCCGAGTTGACGCCGCAACATCTGGCTTATGTCATCTATACCTCCGGTTCAACCGGGCAGCCGAAAGGGGTGATGATAGAACACCAAGCGGTGTATCAACGTCATCTGGGTTTTAATGAGACCTATGTGGTCACTGCACAAGATCGGTTATTACAATTTGCCTCTTTTGCGTTTGATGTTTCAGTAGAAGAGTGTTGCTTGTCATTGTGTAATGGCGCCACGTTGGTCATGCGCGATGATCGCTGGCTGACTTCAATGCAGGAATTTATTGCCTTAGCCTGTCAGAACCGTATTACGGTAATGTCTCTGCCGGCGTTATTTTGGTCTGAACTGATTGCCGGAAACAATGCATTACCGCTACCGGATTGCCTCAGGTTCATCATTATTGGGGGAGAAGCAGTTAAAAAGAGCGCTATTCAGGAGTGGTTTGCGCGAGAAACCCATCGACCTCGACTGTTGAACGCTTATGGCCCGACGGAAAATACCGTGACGGCGACCTGCAAGGAGATATCATCCCCGACAGATGATAGTTCTATCGGCCGGCCGCTTAAAAATAGCTGTGTCTACCTACTGGACAAATACGGTCAGCCCGTCCCATTAGGCTGCGTTGGTGAAATGTATATTGGCGGCGTCGGTGTAGCACGGGGTTATCTTAACCAGCCGGAACTGAGTGCGGAACGTTTTATAGCTGATCCCTTTAGTCCGGTATCTGGTGCGCGGATGTATCGCACGGGGGATTTGGCCCGTTACTTACCGGACGGTAATCTAGAATTTTTGGGCCGTAACGACGAGCAGGTAAAAATTCGCGGTTTCCGGATTGAGCTAGGAGAGATTGAAATCCGGTTGTTGGAACACCCGGCAGTGCAAGAGGCAGCGGTGTTGGTGTGGGAGGATGGCCGCGACAAGCATTTGGTCGCCTATGTGGCAGCGGAAGCGCATGAAGGTTTGACTGCCAGCTTGCGTGCTCATCTGAGTGCCATTTTGCCAGATTATATGGTGCCGTCAGCTTTTGTTCGTCTGGATACCTTCCCGCAAACCCCGAACGGCAAGCTAGATCGCCGGGCCTTACCGGCGCCGCGGGAAGAAGATTTTTCCCGTCAGATCTATGAAGCGCCGCAAGGGGAAACCGAGACAGCTCTGGCGGCTATTTGGTGTGAGTTATTGGGTGTTGAGCAGGTCAGCCGACATGACAACTTCTTCGCATTGGGAGGCCATTCACTGCTCGCCATGCGAATGACGAATATTGCCGCTGATCGAGGGATGGTTTGCACATTGAATACCTTGTTCCAATTCCCGGTGTTGGCCGAACTGGCTGCAAAAATCGCCTCAGATTTACTATCTCAACCGCAAAATAGCGCTATATCGGTACGGCTTGATGGAACAGAGTTGCCGCTGTTCTTTGTTCCCAGTGGCATGGGTGACTACTCCTATGCTTTCGGGCTGGCTCAGCATATTCCGTCGGGCTATCCGATTTATGCGCTGCCTTGGCCTGCCATCAGTGAAGAACCGATGTCAACGATGGAAGAGCAAGCTGCCAGAATGATCACCTTGATGAAAGCTGTGCAACCGGTAGGACCATATCGGCTATGTGGCTATTCTTCTGGCGGAATATTGGCTTATGCCATTGCCCAACAGCTTTTGAGTGCTGGCGAGCGGGTTAATTTCCTGGGGCTGATTGACACGCTTGCCCCTCATTGTTTTGGTCAGCAGATAGCGCAACCAAAACATCAATTTTTTACCGAATTGGTCAGGCAATTAGGGGAAGAACATTCTGAACAGGTTGCGGCGTTGTATCAACGAATTGATGAATTGAATTTGGTGCAGTTTATTGCAGCGGCGCAGGAGTTGGCGTTATATCCCGTCAATTTGAGTGCTGACTTAATGGCGAAGCGTTGGGAACAGATGGAGCATTATGAGCAAATAGTCAGAAATTATGAGCCGCCAGCATTAACGGTAACGCTGCATCAGTTTTATGCGGTGGAACCTTACCCATCTATTTCTTTTGTGGCGGATGAAAAGTCAGAGCCTTTAAATATCGATTCGTCGCTAGGTTGGGCGCAGATAATAGCCGATACTTCGCTTAAGCTCATTGCTATTCCGGGTGACCACTTTAGTTTATTGGAAGATGATGAGAATAAAATTGCTTTAGCTCAGGGCTTAAATATGGCGCTGGCAATCGGTTGTGATAAGGAGGCGGTGTAATACTATACCCTATGGATTTCAAGATGCATCGCGACGGCAAGGGAGTGAATCCCCGGGAGCATAGATAACTATGTGACCGGGGTGAGCGAACGCAGCCAACAAAGAGGCAACTTGAAAGATAACGGGTATAATATATTAATGATTTAACCTTGATATAATAATCCGGTATATATTCTTATACCGGATTTTTTATTGAAAAATAAATGAAATGATAATTGCAATATAAGTTATTTAGTCAAAATTTTACTATTGTTATTATTTATTTTATTTAAATCTGATGTGGTTTCGCATAATAATTAAAATATAATCAATATATTGAATGCTGTGAATATTATATGAATTCAGTAAATAGTATTCTGAAAGGTAGTTGAAACAAGTTAATAAGGAAAAATATCTTGGCTCCAAGCAGACCATGATAAAACCTATCGAACATTGAAGCGGAAATCTACGTAGTGCAGGCACGGATGCGCGGCTGATGTGAGGAAGCTTGGGATTTATATATATTCAGCATTCTGGTGGCGGCGTAAAAAATTCAGTCTGGAGGAAAATAGTACAATAGGTTTTATTATTTAAGGGATGAATTGTCTGTCTTTAAGAATATTTGAATATCATGATATTTATTATTTTTTTTAATCATATTCATGGTATTTTTGTTTTTTCGTTAATCTAAATATTAGATTAATATTCTTAATGTTATACATGGTATGTGCTAGTAATATTGGTTTTTTGCCTTTTTATTGCATGTTTATAGTTAAATGGTCTAAATGTTTGCCTTTGTGATTAAGGGTCAGCCAATTAACTTGAAAATAAAACAACTTCAACCATAATACTTTATCTCAAATTCCCCACTGAATTATTAAATAAAAATTAAGTATAATAATTGGTTCAGCGATGATAATGGTAACTTCCGACAAAATAATCGCAGGGCTGGCTGGATGGGCTGTATTCGCAATATCTCCCGTACAGGCCGATGACCAACCCTTTATTCATCAAAAACAGCAACAGCAGGCGCAGGAACAGCGTCTGGAAGCCAAGGCCCCAACCGTGCGTCTTTCAGATGATGCGGCATCAGTTTCACGACTAGTATTTCCTAAAGAATCACCCTGTTTTGTGATCCATAAAGTCGGGCTGTCCGGCCGGGAAACTTTACCCCATTGGCTGCCATTACAACGTTTGGCTGATTTGGCTAATGGACGGTGTTTGGGCACACAGGGTATCAGTCTGTTGATGAGCAATATGCAAAACCGGCTGATTTATCATGGTTGGGTGACGACGCGGGTATTGGCTCCCGAACAAAATTTGAGTCAGGGTGAGCTGAAACTGAATGTGGTGCCGGGAATGGTGAGGCATATCCGTTATGCTGATGATGCAGACAAATACGCGACATTGTATACCGCTATACCGGCTCGTGAAGGTGGCTTGTTGGATTTGCGGGATATTGAACAGGGATTAGAGAATCTGCAACGATTGCCCAATGTGCAGGCATCAATGGAGCTTGTTCCGGGCGAACAACCCGGCGAAAGCGATATTGTCATTAAACGCCAACAGTCCCGCTTCTGGCATATCGGCGCTTGGGTAGACAACAGCGGAACCAAAGCTACAGGACGCACGCAGGGCGGGCTGATGTTTGCGCTGGATAATCCGACGTCACTGAGTGACCTGTTATATATCGCAATGACACGCGATCTGGTTTTCTCTAACCAAAAAGATTCTACCAATTACACAGCACATTACTCAGTTCCATTCGGCTACTGGCAGTTTGCGGTCACAAGCAGTAAGTACACCTATGCGCAAACCATCCCCCATCACAATGAGGATGCGAAATACCGTGGTCGTAGCCAAAACCTCAATGCTCAATTGAGTCGTGTATTGCATCGCAATGCCGGTTCCAAAACGACATTAACTTATGGTGTTCATGTTCGCCAGACCCGTAATTTTATCAAACAGACGGAAATTGATGCGCAGAAGCGCCGTACCAGCAGTTGGAGTCTGGGATTAGCTCATCGGCACTACATTGGCCCGGCGGTACTGGATGCAGGAGTGCGTTATCAGAAAGGCACCCGTTGGTTTGGGGCGTTGCCTGCTTTCGAAGAGCGCCGTGATAAATCTTCCCCGGACTATGCCACGGCAAAATCGGAAATCATCCAGTTTTCGGCATCGTTGAATACCCCTTTTACCTTGGCTAATGAAAAATTCTGGCACCTCATTGAATACCAACGCCAGTGGAGCAACACGCCACTCACGCCACAAGATCAATTCAGTATTGGCAACCGCTGGACAGTACGTGGATTTGATGGTGAGCGGACGCTAAGTGCTGATGAAGGCTGGACGCTGCGTAATACCTTGTCATGGCAGACTCCTTTGCCAGAACAGCAACTTTATCTGGGGGCGGATTATGGCCGGGTTGGTGGGAATGGTTCAGACATGATTATTGGTCGAACGCTGGCGGGCGGTGTTATCGGCCTGAAAGGCAATATTCGTCCTGCCAATCTGGCTTATGACGTTTCGGTGGGTACGCCATTATCTAAACCCGATGGTTTCAAAACCGATTCAGCTTATGTGGGCTTTAGCCTGAACTGGCAGTATTGAGGAGGTTTCATGTTAATCGGCGATTATGACGTATGCGCGCCCCTGATTTCCCTCTCTACGCTACTTCTACCCGTATTTAAAGCTCAACAGTATGTGCTAGTGAGCCGCAATGACCAGCCAATTTTCTACTTGAGCTGGGCATTTTTCGATGAAGAAACGGAATTACATTGTCTGACGGATCAGTATGCGCATAACAGAAATTTGCCATTGTATAACGGTGATCGGCTCTGGTTTCTGGACTGGATAACGCCATTTGGTCATAGCCGTGAGATGGCGAATTTAATGAAAAGCGAAATTTTTCCCTATCACTGTTACCGCGCCTTATATCACAAAGGGAGTGAACGAGGCGTACAGGTTATCCGATTTCGAGGGAGAGGCGTCAGCCGCGAACAGGCGGCGCATTGGTGGAACGTTCATCCCCTCATATTGGCGCTGCCCGAAAGAGGTTCTTCACGATGAATAAGCTTTGTCACCGAGTGATTTTCAATAAAACCCGTCAGATGTTGATGGTGGTTTCTGATCTTGCGCACAGCTATACGTCAGGGCAGGTGCGTCATGGAATGAATTCGAGGCCATTGCCTGCGGCTAAAGCCTCACTGTTACCGTTAGTGCTGGGGATTTCATTAGCATTGGGATTAGTCAGTACACCGGCGCAGGCGAGGATTGTAGCAGACAATAATGCGCCCAGTTTGCAGCAACCTACCGTCATTTCCTCAGCTAATGGCGTACCACAGGTTAATATTCAGACACCTAACAGTGACGGCGTTTCCCGTAACCAGTACAGCCAGTTTGATGTGGATCAGCGAGGCGCGATCCTCAACAACAGTGGTGTAAATACTAAAACTGATTTAGGCGGACTGATTACGGCTAACCCTTGGTTGGCACAAGGTGAAGCCAAGATTATTTTAAATGAGGTTAACAGCCGTGATCCCAGCCAGTTGAATGGTTTTATTGAAGTGGCAGGGAAACGTGCGGATGTGATTATTGCTAACCCTGCCGGTATTACCTGTCGTGGCTGTGGTTTTATCAATGCCAAACAGACGACATTGGCGGCAGGTCAGGCTATTTTAGCAAATGGCCGTTTAAAAGGTTTTGAAGTGGATGAGGGTATCCTGACTGTTGACGGTAAGGGGTTAAATGACGCCAAAAGCGATTATACCCGTCTGATTGCCCGTGCCGTTAATATTAACGCCAAGCTGCATGCCCAGGATTTGACTGTGACGACAGGTCACAATCGTGTGGATGCGCAGGGTAACGTGGATCAAGTTCATGCCAGTGACACAAAGAAAACTGCATTCAGTCTCGATGTAGCTGCCATTGGCGGGATGTATGCCAATAAGATTAAGCTGGTTGGTACTGAACAAGGTGTCGGTGTGCGCAATGCGGGACAACTGGGTGCGCAGGCGGGTAACTTGACACTCAGTAGTGAAGGGCAACTCACCAATAGCGGGATGATCACGGCTTCGGCGGATGTCTCTCTTCAGCATCAGGGCGAGTTAGCTAATCAGGGGGATATCACGGCCGGGCAGGACATTACAGTCAAAGCTCGTGATCAACTCGATAATCAGGGACGTATGTTAGCCGGTCGGCATCTTGATATCCAAAGCGCCGCATTGAAAAGTCAGGAAAAGGGGGTATTGGCGGCAGGAGTTGATAGCCGCGGTAATCTGACGATCCGCAGTGGCGGTGAATTGATCAATAGCGGTGCCATGAAAGCCTCTGTTGATATTATTCTCCAGAATCAGGGGGCATTAACTCATCATGGCGATATCACGGCCGGTCAGGACATTACAGTTAAAGTTCGTGATAGTCTCGATAATCAGGGACGTATACTGGCTGGACGGCATCTTGATATCCAAAGCGCCGCATTGACGAGTCAGGAAAAGGGCGTCTTGGCGGCGGGCGTTGACAGTCAGGGAAAACTGACTCAGACGGGTAATCTGTCGATCCACAGTAGCGGCGCGTTGAGCAACAGCGGCATGATGGCGGCTGCGAATAATGTGACTCTTCAGAATCAGGGAGATTTCACCCATCAGGGCGATATGACCGCCGGAGGTAATATTTCACTCCAGCATCAGGGTAACCTGACCAATCAAGGGAACATTACCTCAGACCAGAACATCACAGTTAAAGCCCGCGGTCATCTCGGCAATCAGGGGCGTATACTGGCCGGGCATCATCTGAATATCCAAAGTGCCTCACTGGACAGCCAGAAAAATAGCGAATTGGCAGCAGGTGTAGACAATAAAGGTAAATTAACCCAACCGGGTAATTTGACGATTAACAGCAACGGTAAACTTACCAATGGGGGTGTTATCGCGGCCTCGGATGTTATCGCCCTCCAGAATGAGGGGGATTTAACTCAAGAGGGGACGGTGAGGGCGGGCCAAGGGATGACGATAAAAGTCCGTGATAATCTTAGCAATCGGGGCCGTATGCTGGCTGGACGTAGCTTGGATATTCACAGCGCCTCGCTGGACAGCGATAAAAATGGTGTATTGGCGGCGGGGGTTGATGGTGATGGCAATCTAACCATCCACAGTGACAGTACCCTCACCAACAGCGGTACGATGAGCGCGTCGGTTGATGTGACTCTCTGGAATCAAAGCAATTTAACCAACCAGGGGGATATCACGGCCGGCCAGGACATTACTGTAGAAGCTGGTGATCATCTTGCCAATCAAGGGCGTGTGCTGGCCGGACGGCATCTTGATATCCAAAGCGCTGCATTGACGAGTCAGGAAAAGGGCGTCTTGGCGGCGGGCGTTGACAGCCAGGGAAAACTGACTCAGACGGGTAATCTGACGATCCACAGCAGCGGCGCGTTGAACAACAGCGGCATGATGGCGGCTACGAACAATGTGACTCTCCAGAATCAGGGGAATTTCACCCATCAGGGGGATATGACCGCCGGAGGTAATATTTCACTCCAGAATCAGGGTAACCTGACCAATCAAGGGAACATGACTTCGGGTCAGAACATCACAGTCAAAACCCGCGATCATCTCGGCAATCAGGGTCGCATGCTGGCAGGGCATCACCTCAATATTCAAAGTGCCTCACTGGACAGCCAGAAAAATAGCGAATTGGCAGCAGGCGTTGACAATAAAGGTAAATTAACTCAGCCAGGCAATTTGACGATTAACAGCAACGGTGAACTTATCAATGGAGGCGTTATCGCGGCCTCGGATGTTATCGCCATCCAGAATGAGGGGGATTTAATCCAAGAGGGGACGGTGAGTGCGGGTCAGCATATGACGATAAAAGCCCGCGATAATCTCAGCAATCGGGGCCGTATGTTGGCCGGACGCAGCCTGGATATTCACAGTGCCTCGCTGGACAGCGATAAAAATGGCGTATTGGCGGCGGGGGTCAATGGTGATGGTAATCTGATCATTCACAGTGACAGTACCCTCACCAACAGCGGTACGATGAGTGCGTCGGTTGATATGACTCTCTGGAGTCAAGGCAATTTAACCAACCAGGGGGATATCACGTCAGGCCAAAGCATTGCGATAAAAGCCCATGACCATCTCGGCAATCAGGGGAGAATACTGGCTGGACGGCATCTTGATATCCAGAGTGCCTCGTTGACGAGTCAGGAAAAAGGGGTACTGGCGGCGGGTGTTGACAGCCAGGGTAAATTGAATCAGACGGGTAATCTGACAATCCGTAGTGATGGTGCGCTGAGTAACAGCGGCATGATAGCGGCAGCGGATGATGTGGTTCTCAAGAATCAGGGTAATTTTATTCATCAAGGGGAAATGACCGCTGGGCGTGATATTTTGCTGAAAACCCGAGATATGGTGCTTAAAAGCCGTGATCATATCAAAAATCAGGTACAGATGCTGGCCGGGCGTCACCTCGATATCCAAAGCGCCTCATTGGATAGTCAGCAAAATAGCGTATTGGCGGCAGGTATTGATAGTCAGGGTAAACTGACCCAATCGGGTAAATTGACGGTTAACAGTGACGGTAAGCTTACCAACCGCGGTGTTATCATGGCTTCGGATGACATTGCTATTCAGAATGAGGGGGATTTAACCCAAGAGGGTACGGTGAGCGCAGGTCAACATATGACGATAAAAGCCCGTGATAATCTCAACAATCAGGGGAAAATGTTGGCCGGAAATAACCTTAACATCCAAAGCGCTTCATTAGATAGCCAGCAAGAAGGGGTATTGGCGGCAGGGGTTGATGGCGATGGTAATCTGACTATTCACAGTGACGGCATACTGACCAATAGCGGCACGATGAGCGCTTCGGTTGATGTGACTCTCCAAAATCAAGGCAATTTAACTAACCAAGGGGAGATCACATCAGGTCAAAATATTGTGATAAAAGCCCGTGACCATCTCAGCAATCAGGGAAAAATGTTGGCCGGACAGAATCTCGATATCCAGAGTGCCTCATTGATGAGTCAGGAAAAAGGGGTATTGGCAGCGGGTGTTGATAGCCAAGGCAAACTGAGTCAGTCGGGTAATTTGACGATCCGTAGTGACGGCGCGCTGAGCAACAGCGGCATGATAGCGGCTACGGATGATGTGACAATCCAGAACCAAGGTAATTTCATTCATCAGGGGGAAATGACCGCCGGACGCGATATTTTGCTGAAAACCCGAGATATGGTGCTTAAAAGCCGTGATTACATTGATAATCAGGTGAAAGTGTTGGCTGGACGACACCTTGAAATCCAAAGTATTTCACTGGACAGTCAGCAAAATAGCGTATTGGCGGCAGGTGTTGACAGTCAGGGTAAACTAACCCAGCCGGGCAAATTAATGGTCAACAGTGGCGGAAAACTCACTAACAAGGGCGTTATCACGGCCTCAGATGACCTTTCTATCCGGAATGAGGGGGATCTAACTCAGCAGGGTACGGTGAGCGCGGGTCAGGATATTGTAATAAAAACCCGCGATAATCTTAGTAATCAAGGAAAAATACTGGCCGGACGCAACCTTGATATGCAAAGCGCCTCATTAGATAGTCAGCAAAAGGGAGTATTGGCGGCAGGGGTTGATGGCGATGGCAATTTAACCATTCACAGTGACGGCATACTAATCAATAGTGGCTCAATGAGTGCTTCAATTGATGTCACTCTCCAGAATCAAGGTAATTTGATTAACCAGGGGGATATCACAGCCAGTCAGGACATCACAGTCAAAGCCCGTGATCATCTTGGCAATCAAGGGCGGGTGCTGGCTGGGCGTCACCTTGATATCCACAGTGCTTCACTGGACAGCCAGAAAAAGGGAGTACTAGCATCAGGTGTTGACAGCCAAGGTCTATTGACTCAGGTGGGTAGTCTGGCTATCCGCAGTGATGGAAAACTCACTAACAACGGTATTATCACGGCCTCAGATGATGTCACTCTCCGCAATCAGGGGGATTTAACTAACCAAGGGGAAATTACCGCAGGTCAGGATGTCACGATAAAAACCCGTGATCATATAAATAATCAAGGGCGGATATTGGCCGGGCGTCATCTTGATAGCCAAAGTACTTCGTTACACAGCCAGTCAAACAGCGTATTGGCCGCAGGGGTTGATCGTTACGGTAAACTGATCCAGACAGGTAATCTGACAGTGAAAGCCCGTGAAGCTGTTCAACTTAACGGCCAAAATCTGGTCCACGATGCTTTATCCGTGGAAGCAAAAAACGTGTCTCTTAAGGGCAGTCAGACGGTGGGTGATAACCTGAAACTGGCTTCCGGGACACAGTTAGATTTGCAGGAGGCCAGAGTCAGTGCAAACCAAAAATTGACTTTATCTGCACCAGCGCTGATCGATAATCAGCGTGGTGAACTGAGTGCGGAGACAGTGACGCTCAGTAGCCAAAAACTGCTGAATAATTGGGGACGCATTACTCAGACTGGGCAGCAATCGCTAACACTGAACCATCAGACAGGTATTGAGAATAACGAGGGCATCATCGCATCCAACGGGCAGGATTTGATCCTTAAGGCCAAGACTATTGCCAACCGGAGCGGGACGCTGGCTCATGCAGGGAAAGGGGTTTTGGGCATTGATGCTACCGTGTTTGACAGCGATAACAGTCGCCTGTTGTCTGACGGTCAGCTAAAACTGGAGGGGGGAGATTATCATCTGGATCAGAGCCAGATATCTGCCCGGGAGATTACGGTACATATCCAGTCACTTTCTCACCAATTGGGCTCAATGATCCAAACGGGAAAACAGGCGTTGACCCTCAAAATACAGCAGTCACTGGATAACAGCGGGGGCAAGATAGCCGGTAATGGTACGGTAGATATCCGCGCCAACGAACTCAATAACGCACAGGGCAGTATCATCGCCGCTGAGGAGGGGCAGCTTCAAGTTAATCTGGACAAAAGTCTGAATAACCGGGCTGGTCAACTGCTTGCCTCGAAGGGAATGACGATATCAGCTTCAGCCGTCAATAACCGGGAAGGGCAAATCGCAGCTTCATCAGGGGATATGGCTCTGACCGCACAGAAGCTGGAAAACCAGTCTGGCCGTGTTGTTGGGCAACAAAAATTGCATTTGAAAACCAAGGGTATCGACAATGAAAAAGGCCAGATCCGTGCGGAAAAGGTTGAGCTCGATACCGCTCAACAGCGCCTGAATAATTTCAGCGGACTGATTGCGGCAGAAAAAAATCTGACCCTCCATAGCGGCGAATTGCTGAACCGTCATGGTCTGATACAGAGCGGGCAGAACTTGACGGTAAATACCTATGGCAATTTACTGGATAATCGCGACAGTGGTAAACAGGGGGGCCTGTTCAGCCAAGGGGCGATGCGCCTGAATATCGGGATATTGAATAACCAGTTCGGTCATATCGAAAGTCACGATAGCCTTTCTATGACAGGAGAAGATGTTGCCAACCAGCAAGGACAAATATTGGGGGGTAACAACACGTTCCTGACGGTGGTGGGTTTGAATAACGATCAGGGCCTTCTGCAAAGTGGTGGCAAGCTGACGTTGAAAACGCAGTCACTCAGTAACCGTAATAGCGGAACACAACAGGGCATGGCCAGCAAACAGGCATTGGAGCTGGAAACAGGCGTGTTGGATAATGATAGCGGCGCCATAGTGTCGGCTGATAGCCTCAAGATTAAAGCCGTAGAAGTGAATAACCAGCAGGGCGTGCTGGTAGCACAAAGCACCTTAGATTTGCACAGTCAGTCGCTGAACAATCAGGCCGGACATATTCAGTCTGTGCAGGCATTGTCTGTTGATATACAAGGCAAGGGGCTGAATAACATCAATGGTGTATTGGACAGCCAAAATGGGCTGAGTATCAGCAGCGGGGATATTATCAACCACAATGGTACGCTGCATGGTAAAGCGGGCGTCAAGCTGGCAGCCAACCAACTGGATAACCAGAAAGGCGGCAAGATCCTGAGTGAAGATACGCTGCATATTGATGCAGAGAAACTCCTGAACGCACAGGGGCAGCTCCTGGCGCTGAATCATCTGCATGCTAAGGTGAAAGGGCATGTTGATAACATAGCCGGTCTGGTACGCAGTGGCGGCGATATTCGCCTGACTGCGCAACAAATCTACAACGCTAATACCCAACAATCGGATAAAGGTATCGGCGGTAAGAATATCCATATCATTGCTGACACGCTGGATAACAGCCGGGGGCAACTGACTGCAACCGAAAATGTGAGCCTGCAACTGGCATCAAAACTCAATAACACCCAAGGACAGTTACAAGCTAATCAGCAGCTTATAGCTCAGGGGAAAAAACTGACCTTCATCAACACCAACGGGGATGCTAAAGCAGGGCAAAAACTGACCATTTCAGGGGAGTCTGTCACGGGAGACGGTAAGTTACGTTCACTGGGTGATATCACGCTGACATTGCTACGTGGTTTTACCCATACGGGTGAAATAATTGCTAATAATGGGCTGACACTGGACATTCAGGGGGATCTGATCAATCAGAGCCTGATCAGTGCCGCAACCCTGCAAGGCCGAGCTGACACCCTGATCAACGCCGCAACGGGAAAAATTCTTGGTAATTATCACCAATGGAGAGTTCAAAAAGCGTTAAGTAATCGCGGTCTCATGGATGGCGCTCAAACTTACTTGCAGGCGCAGCATTTGAGCAATCAGGGAACGGGACGCATTTATGGCGATCATATCGCCTTGGGTGTCAGCAAGCTCGATAATTTGGCAGAAGACGGAAAATCCGCTGTGATTGCGGCCCGCAACCGACTGGACATTGGGGCAAACGAACTCAATAACAAAACCCACAGCCTGATTTACAGTGATGGAGACTTATCTATTGGCGGGCGGCTTAACAGCCAGCAATATGCTGATGGTAAAGGTCATGTTATCAATAACCACAGTGCTGGCATTGAAGCCGCAGGCGATATGCGTCTGGCAATGGCTAACATCAATAACGTTAATGACCATTTTGAAACTGAATTTCAGCAAATCTCGCAGGAACCGGTCAAAGAGTATCAAGTTTGGGGGAAACGTTATAATGTAAAAAATCACAAAATCACTATTGATAATGATGAAGTTGATCATGTCTGTATTGATAATATGAGATGCCGGGATAACTTTCAGGTTTACCAATACACCCGGATGATAAAAGAATCTCGGGTAAAAGAAACCGATCCGGCGAAAATTCTGGCAGGGAAAAATCTGATCATTAATACTTCCGTGCTGACCAACGATAAGAGTCAGGTGGTAGCCGGTGGTTTGCTGACAGTGACGGGCGGGCGAATCAACAACCTTGAAGTGCAGGGTGAACAGCATGTTACTGATAAAGGTCGAATTGAGTATTTCTGGCGTGTCAAGAAAAGAGGCCGTGATAGACAGGGTTACAGTTGGGATCACTACGAACCTAATACGGAAATCCATGCGATTACCCTGAAACCCAGTACTGTACAGGCGCAGCAGGGCGATGTATTGCTAAAGGGGCAACGTCCGGATACTTTCCAAGGCACTGCTACACAAATTACAGAAGTGAACAATGGCCAGATCGATGCCGGTTTTGTCAGCAGTGAGGTCAAAGTCACTGAGATGGGACTGAAACCGGGGCAGCGTTTGGAGGTTGTTAGCCAACAGCCTACGGTAACGGGTGAAAAACCAATCGTGATCCGTACAGAAGTGCCTAATTACCGCTTGCCGGATAACAGTCTGTTTAAACTGAAGTTGCCGGCGGAAAATATCTTGTTAACACAGCATTCAACAGCGGACAACAGCCAGTTAAAACACACTTCAGCACAGGACAACAGCTTATATAAGCAAACTTCGATACAGGATGGCGATCTCCTTAAGCCGCCTCCGGAGCGGGATGATGATCTCCTTAAGCCGCCTTCAGAACGAGATAATGATCTCCTTAAACGCCCTTTAGGGCAGGATAATGATCTCCTTAAACACCCTTCAGAGCAAGATAACAACCTATTTAAACAGCCTCCTGCACAGGGGAATAATCTGCTTAAACAACCGCCGTTCCCTGATAACTATGTGCTGATTGAAACCGATCCGCAGTTTACTCAGCTAAAAAAATGGCTGGGTACGGATTACATGCAGCGAGCGATGCTGAGTGATCGCAATCACGTACACAAGCGGTTAGGGGATGGCTTTTATGAGCAACGCCTGATCCGTGAGCAGATTGTCAATCTGACGGGTAAACGTTATCTGCCGGGATACCAGAATGACGAAGAGCAGTTTAAGGCGCTGATGAACGCGGGTTTACGTGCCCAGAAGACGTTCAATTTAGTTCCCGGTATCGCGCTCAGTGCTGAGCAGATGGCTAGATTGACCGAAGATATGATATGGCTGGTTAATACTACTGTGACGTTACCCGATGGTAGTCAGCAAACAGTGCTGGCGCCACAAGTTTATGTACGTGCCCAGTCTGGCGAACTGGATGGCAGCGGCGCACTGTTAAGCGGCAGTCAAGTTAACTTGCAACTGGCCGACGATTTGCTCAATCAGGGACGGATTATCGGGTCGGATATTCAGGTATTGGCTGACAATATCCGTCAACAGGGCGGCCATCTGCAAGGGGATAATCTGTCCTTACAGGCGAGAACCGACATGATTCAGCGCGGCGGTACCATCAGCGCAAAAGATTTCCTGAATATTCAAGCGGGCAACAACATTGATATCGCCAGTACCACCCGCTCTGGTGAGAATCAGGCGGGAAGTGGTCGTTTCAGTTCTACCTATGTGGATAACATGGCCGGTATTTATGTTCAGGGGGCCGATGGTAAATTGCACCTTCAGGCGGGTAATGACATTAATCTGTCAGCAGCGCAACTGGCAACGCAGGGAAAAAACAGCGAAATTCGGCTGACTGCGGGGCGCGATATCCAGTTTGATACAGTCAAAATGGCGCGTTATGAGCATACGGCCATCGGTAGCAACCACCGTATTACCCGCGATCAGTCTGGTGATGTGGGAACGTTAGTCAACAGTGCCGGACAAATTCAGGTAAGCGCTGGACGTGATGTTTACGCGAAAGCGGTTGATGTGACGGCGGGTCGAATGTTGCAAGTCAGTGCGGGGCGTGACGTCAATCTTCTGGCGGGTGAGCAGCAGCAGACCTACGATGAATACCATAAGGTGAAAGGGAGCAACAGCATGGTGTCGTCAACCACGACGACAACTCAGCTCCAGTTTGACCGTAAGCAGGCATTGAGCAGTACCCTGAGTGGCGATAGCGTAAACGTTCTGGCAGGTAAAGATATTACGGTAAAAGCCAGCAACATCGTGGGAACCCAGGATGTTGCGTTGAATGCGGGTAACAATCTGGCCGTCACCACGGTGGAAGAAATCTATCATCAGAGTGAGCGTAAGGAAGAGAAAAAATCTGGCCTGATGGGAACAGGCGGCATTGGCTTTACGGTAGGAAGCTCGAAGTTTAAACAGACCAATGACAATGATGATGTGCGACATAAAGGAAGTACGGTAGGCAGCAGCGAAGGCCATGTGACCCTGACAACGAAAAATCAGGTGACGCTGCATGGCAGTGATGTGGTCGCCGGAAAAGATATTGTTATTCAGGGCAAGGATGTTGCGATTACGGCAGCCAAAAACAGTCATACGGAACTGAGTAAAACGGAGCATAAACAGTCGGGACTGACATTGGCGCTGTCTGGTACAGTGGGCAGTGCCATCAATACGGCTGTGCAGACAGCCAATGAAGCGAAGGGTACTCAGGATAGTCGGTTGCAGGCGTTGAAGGGCACTCAAGCAGTGTTGTCTGGAGCACAAGGCTATCAAGCCTGGCAACTCAGTGAGGCTCAATCAGCTAAAGCCGATGCCATCAATCAGGCAGGCGGAAAAGCGGAAAAACCGAATGACACGATTGGCATTCAGCTTTCTTATGGCAGCCAGTCGGCAAAATCTGAAACCCGTCGTGACGCTACCGAATCTCAGGGCAGCAGCCTGAATGCGGGACGGGATATTCATATCACAGCAACGGGTGATAAACAGACTCAGGACAGTGGCGATATTCAGGTTCAAGGCAGCGTCTTAAAAGCGGGACGTGATATT
>NZ_JAZGJN010000218.1:0-25099 GCF_038085095.1 Photorhabdus sp. P32
CATGAGAAAACAGGAGAATTAAAATATAATAAATCTCTTATTAATATGTTAAATAAAAAATCGTCAACAAATGCCATTTCTTATTATACGCTAAATTTTAAATATTGATTTTTTCTTTATTAATCATCTCCGCTATTTATTTTCTTTATTGTTTTTTCGAGAAAAATTCTTATATTATTTTTGATAAATTCTGCACATTTTATTCACTATTTTTATAGCAAAATACGTTTATTATAGCTTACAAAACCATGATTTTTTATATCTTTATTTAAAAATCATTTGAATTATCCTCAAGTAAAGTTTGATAAGAACAAAAAATTATATAGTCCCTTCCAGGATTATTCAAAAAACTCATATAATCATCAAAAATAAATATTAACCAATTTTAATTCAAAATATCTTTGATAGTTCAGTTCATGTGAGATTGGAGATAAAAATATAATTATAAAAAAGATAACTCAAGAATTGATGGAATTTGTAAATCGACTTCGTAATTATAGCTATTTCTCAATATTATGGATTGTGTGGTTTTTATTATTAAATCGTGTCTTTATAAGATATCGATTAACAAATATGGTTGTCATTCTTACTAAAACGTTAGGCTAAAATGACGAAATAACATCCTACTTTAAACTAATTAGCCATTTCATATAAACTTTAAATTAAATGCAGTACTGTTTTATAAAAGCCATTTTATTCACACTACCCACATTCTCTAGAATGAAGTATCTACAATTCGACTTTCCACTATACTGACATTATCTATCCTTGGAGGATATCACTATTATTATCAGGTCCCCTTTCAGTCAATTGATTTAGTGACACTAAATCCCTATAACACTAATCGCTGTAAAGCAGTTATTGGAACAACAACTCGATAGAAAATTTTTCTAGAAATTTAAAACAACTCTTAATACATTCTCAGATATTATAACGCCTCAAGCCATTATAATGCGGGCCTGAACTCAAGCGAGTAAAAAAATGATACCAAGCTTAACTATAAACCTGCGGCTGTCTACTTTACTACTACAATTAAACCATCATATTTATTTTAAGAAATCCATATGTTAGATATGAATTTATCATCTTTATTGAATATTCTTTCGCTTAGTATTCCTACTCTGTCACTGTACCTTATATGGTTTAATAGAAAGAACATATATGCCCATTTGGGATTTCCCTTAATACTTATTGCTTATATTGTCCCTTTTATTTTTTTCAATGAATTGTACTCAAAATATGAGGTTTATTCTTTATATACAGAAATTAATGTAATTGGAGCAACTTCTTTTCTAATAGGCGTTATAATTGCAAAAAAAACCCCAGCGATTAGTTTACCACTTGTACCTTTCTATCATATGCAAGGGGACTATTATGATGTAGACAGTAAACTAAAGAATAGAACATTTATTATATTATTATTTGCATGTTTTTTAATGATAATTAGCTATATCAGCATGGGATTTACTCCTATGTTTGCAAGTGATCCTCTCGCAGCAAAATTCTTTCGAGGTGAATATCAAGAAACATATCAACGAGTTGCCATTTTTTTTAGGATAGGAAATTCGATAATTCCTGTTTTCTTGCCATTGGCTATTCTACTTATCATAGATAAATTTGATTATAAGTTGTCGTTTGTTGTTTTACTTGGATTTATATGCATTGCATTAAGTTTGCAACGAGGTTTTATCGGTTTTTCTATATTAACTCCAGTTTTGATTTATGCTGCCTACAAAAGTCGTTTTATATTCTGCATAGTATTTTCTGTATATATTTTTATATATGTATTTGGCGCTGCTTTATGGTGGTTACTGGGATTTGCATATAGTGATGCTGATAGCTTTTTGGAAGGAGCAATGGCTGGTGCCCCAGATGTTCCAGATCAGTTAAACTTTCTATCGAGATTTGTCGTAGATAATATATTTACTTATGGAAAAACCTTTATTGGTGGTTTAATTCCATTTGGCTATGAATGGAATCCATCTGTGTATAGTCTAAAAATATTAAACGGAGTGGATGACATATCTCAGATTACCTCAGGTGGTTTAAGATTACCAGTATATATGTGGGGATATGTAAGTTTTTCTTGGGTAGGAGTCGTAGTGCTCTCTTTTATCTCTGGTTATCTGACTACTCATATGATTTTATTTGTAAAAAAAAGCAGTTCATTAAGTATATCATTCTTTACTCTGAATTATATTTATGCAACAACTATTCTTATTTTCTTTGTTAACTTTTACAACATGTCCATTTATTCTGTTCCAAACCTATTTTTCGTTTTTATTTTTTACTATGTTGTAAATTGGAAACTGAGAATTAAAATAAAATATTAAATTGAGGTATGATGTGAATGTTTTTGTAAACACAAAAATATTAAGTGGAAAAATAACTGGAGTTCAACGTTATTTATCTTCTGTATTGGAACATTGGGGAAAAGATACTTTTACAACTATTCATCCTCCAACTCCGATGACCGGTGTTAAAGGGCATTTATGGGAACAGTTATATCTGCCATACCGTTTATCTGCGTTTCGGCAAAAAAATAATGTATTATGGTCACCATCTAATACCGGTTCTCTATATCTATCATGCCGGCATGTAGTTACAATTCATGATTTGGCATCTATTGAACATCCTGAATGGACAACTCGTTCATTTTCTACTCTATATCGATTTATTACTCCCAGGATAGTTAAAAATTGTGATACGATTATTGCCGTTTCCGAATATACAAAAAATAGATTGCTCGACTTTTATAATATACCAAGTAGCAAAGTACATGTCGTTTATAACGGTGTTGATAAGCAGTTTGTGGCTATTACGGACAAAGCAAAATTATCTTATATATATGAAAAATATGAATTGCCTCAAGAAAGATTTATTCTGACTGTCAGCTCCATAGAACCAAGGAAAAATATTTATCGCTTATTATCAGCATGGAAAAGAGCATCATCTAGTTTAAGTGATGTACATCTTGTTATCGCCGGCGCAAAAAATAATAGAATTTTCAAAGATGTGGGAATATTAAACATCCCTGAACGGGTTCATTTTACAGGTTACGTAGATGATGTAGACCTTGTTAATTTGTATAACTGTGCTGCTGCATTTATTTATGTTCCTCTTTATGAAGGATTTGGTTTACCTCCGTTAGAAGCAATGGCTTGTGGATTACCAGTTATAACGAGCAATGTTACCTCTCTACCAGAAGTGGTTGGTGATGCAGCAATTCTGGTAGACCCCTTCGATATAAATGCTATTACCAATGCTATGATTGAAGTAATGCAAAATATTCAATTTTCTAAAAACCTCTCGCAAATGTCTGTTGCTCGTGCAATGCAATTCTCATGGAATGAAACAGCGAGAAAAACGTACAATTTATTAATTAATGGCTGAAAGTTACATGAAAGTATCATTAATACATGAGTGGCTAGTTAGTTATGCAGGATCTGAACAAGTATCAGCGAATATATTGAGTTTATATCCTGAGGCAACTCTGTTCTCTTTAATCGATTTTTTGACTAATGAACAGAGAATAAACTTTGGAAATAAGACAGCAACCACATCATTCGTACAAAAATTGCCAAAAGCAAAGAAATTTTATCAGAAGTACTTGCCATTAATGCCTTTAGCTGTAGAGCAATTTGATGTTAGTAATGCTGATATAATAATATCAAGCTCTCATGCAGTCGCCAAAGGAGTGTTGACAGGACCCGATCAATTGCATATCAGTTATGTCCATTCCCCAATGCGTTATGCATGGGATCTGCAACACCAATATCTGAGAGAGTCGGGACTGAATAAAGGTCTCAAAGGATGGATAACCAAGTGGTTGTTACATAAGTTGCGATTATGGGATTACCGAACAGCTAATGGTGTTGACCACTTTGTCGCTAACTCTCATTTTATCGCCAGGCGAATTAAAAAAGTTTATGGTCGTGATGCGACGGTCATCTATCCTCCAGTCGCTGTAAAAGATTTTTCCTGTATTGAACAAAAGGAAGATTTTTATTTCACCGCCTCACGCATGGTGCCTTATAAGAAAATGGATCTGATTATTAAAGCCTTCACTCAGATGCCAGACAAAAAACTAGTCGTGATAGGTGATGGCAGCGAATATAAGCGGACTGCTGCCCTAGCTGATGGTCATCCCAATATCACCTTACTGGGTTATCAGCCATTTGATGTGCTCAAGTCACATATGCAGCGTGCTAAAGCATTTGTATTTGCCGCAGAGGAGGACTTTGGTATTACTCCCGTTGAGGCACAAGCCTGTGGCACTCCTGTAATTGCTTTTGGTAAAGGCGGAGCTCTCGAAACAGTTCGACCATTAGGAAATGATAATCCTACAGGATTGTTTTTCGAAGAGCAAAATGTGACATCGCTCTGTTCGGCTGTGAAACGTTTTGAACGTCACACTAGTCTGATCCAACCACAATCTTGCCGTAAAAATGCCGAACGTTTCTCAGAAGCAAGGTTTGCTCAGGAATTTGCCTCCTTTGTCGAGGACAAATGGCAACAGTTTCAAGCAAAAAAACAAATTCATTATTAATCAATCGAGATATTGTTATGAGTTCAGTTGTTCCCGTCATCATGGCCGGGGGTTCAGGCAGTCGGTTATGGCCCCTTTCCCGCGAGTTATACCCAAAACAGTTTCTTAAGCTTGATGGTGAGTTCACCATGTTGCAGACAACAGTACAGCGCCTAAATGAACTATCAACAGAATCCCCTTTAGTGATCTGCAACGAAGATCATCGCTTTCTGGTAGCTGAGCAGTTGCGACATCTGGACAAGCTGGCACACAACATTATCCTCGAACCAGCCGGGCGCAATACGGCACCAGCGATCGCATTGGCAGCGCTTACCGCTCTTCAAACCGTAAACAAAGGTGAAGATCCCCTGTTATTGGTGCTGGCGGCAGATCATGTGATTCGGGATGAAAAGGCTTTTATTGATGTGGTGAGGCAGGCGATCCCTCATGCAGAGGCAGGTAAACTTGTCACCTTCGGTATCGTACCTACCCATGCAGAAACCGGATATGGTTACATTCACCGTGGAGCCAGTCAGGAGGATGCCTTTGCCGTGGCGCAGTTTGTCGAAAAACCGGAGGCAATGACCGCAGAACAGTATTTACAGAGTGGGGAATATTACTGGAATAGCGGCATGTTTCTGTTCCGTGCCAGCCGTTTTCTAGATGAACTCAAAACATTCCGGCCCGATATTCATTCAGCCTGTGCGACGGCTGTAGGGACTGTCAATCCTGATCTCGATTTTGTACGAGTAGATAAGTCGGCATTTCTCGACTGTCCAAGTGAATCGATTGATTATGCAGTTATGGAAAAGACGGCTGATGCTGTTGTCGTCCCTCTGTCTGCCGGCTGGTCTGATGTCGGCTCCTGGTCTTCTTTATGGGACATATCGGAAAAAGATGATGATGGTAATGTGTTCAGAGGGGATGTATTGCAACACAATAGCAGCAGCAATTACGTTTACTCTGAAAATAGCTTGGTTAGTCTTGTCGGAGTAAAAAATTTGGTTGTAGTTCAAACCAAGGATGCCGTTCTGGTTACGGATCAATCTCAAGTACAAGATGTAAAGAAGATTGTCGAGAATCTGAAAAACTCCGGACGTTCAGAGCATCGTTTACATCGGGAAGTCTATCGTCCCTGGGGAAAATACGATGCTATTGATAAAGGGCAACGTTATCAGGTCAAACGCATTACTGTAAGACCAGGTGAAAGCCTGTCTACCCAGATGCATCATCATCGTGCAGAGCACTGGATTGTGGTCGCAGGGACTGCCCGAGTAAATCAAGGAGATAGGTCTTATTTGGTTACCGAAAATGAATCTACCTATATACCTGTGGGCGTTGTCCATACTCTCGAAAATCCGGGGAAAGTTCCGCTGGAAGTGATAGAGATCCAATCTGGTTCTTATCTAGGGGATGACGATGTTGTCCGCCTCAGTGATCGTTATGGCAGAGTGGAAATAAAAGAAAATGAATAACAAAAAACTGAGTAGCCAGGAGGTCATTGCCGCCAGTGGTGTCGCCTTTGGTACCAGTGGAGCCCGTGGACTAGTTGTTGATTTTACCCCAGATGTATGCTCCGCTTTTACCCACGCCTTCGTATCAATAATGCAGAAGCAATATAAGGTAACCCAAGTTGCATTAGCTATCGACAACCGTCCTAGCAGTCCTGATATGGTCATAGCTTGTGCAACAGCCCTTCGCCAAGTTGGCATTAAACCTGTCTATTATGGCGTGATACCAACGCCTGCGCTTGCCTATAAAGCAATGCAAGATGGCATGCCATGCATCATGGTTACCGGCAGTCACATTCCCTTTGACCGTAATGGACTCAAGTTTTATCGCCCCGATGGGGAAATAACTAAAGCAGACGAAGAAGCTATCCTCTCGGCAGCGGTTATTTTTGAACCTCTTACTGAAATGACATCACTGACTGTCTTATCAGATGCCTCAGAAGCATATATAAATCGTTACCGTTCTCTGTTTTCCGCAGATTTGCTGGCAGGAAAGCGCATTGGCATCTATGAACACTCCAGTGCTGGACGCGATCTTTATGCCCCTCTCTTCAGATCATTGGGTGCAGAAGTTATTTCCCTTGAGCGTACTGATCAATTTGTTCCCATCGATACAGAGGCTGTCACTGAGGAAGATCGGCTTAAAGCTAAAAGCTGGTCAGATGAACTTGCTTTGGATGCCATCTTCTCGACCGATGGCGATGGAGATCGCCCGTTGTTGGCGGATGAGCACGGAGAGTGGCTAAGAGGTGACATATTGGGACTGCTGTGTGCCGATGCATTAAACATTGAGGCTCTAGCAGTACCCGTAAGCTGCAACAGTGCAGTACAGAGTTGTGGCCGTTTCTCCAGTATTGTCTTGACCAAAATCGGCTCTCCCTATGTTATTGCGGAGTTTACGCCTCTTTCACACCAGTTTAAACGTATTGCCGGTTTTGAGGCTAATGGCGGCTTCTTGCTCGGCAGTGATATTGATGTGGAAAACAAAGTATTGGCAGCTCTTCCTACTCGCGATGCACTTTTACCCGCGCTTATCACATTGAGTGCAAGCAAAGATAAAGGGATTGCTTCATTAGTGGATGCTCTGCCCTCTCGTTATACGCATTCTGACAGGCTTAAAGAATTTCCCGCAACATTGAGCCGCACTATTTTGGATAAAGGGATTCAGGCACCGGAACAACTACTAACTTTATTGGGGCTTGATAATCACCAAGTTATTCATCTTGATCTTACTGATGGTTTAAGAATGGCCCTTGATAATAATATCATTGTGCACTTGCGCCCATCCGGTAATGCACCAGAACTACGCTGCTATGCTGAAGCCGAAAATGTAAATAGAGCAAAAGAGATTGTCAAAACCTGTCTAGACTCACTTGCAACCCAAAAATGATTTCAACTTACGGCAGAGTGCTTACTTGGCCCTTTGCCGAATACTCTTTCGAATTTAGGTAAATATTATATGGATTCAAAAGAAATGATCCGATACTCCAAGGACGAACATCTCGAATATGGAAACTATTCAGCATCTGTTAACCGTTTTTCTCTGATGACAAGTGACCTTCTAACTATGGCTGGCGCTTTTGCGCTTTCATGGTGGTTTGAGAGTATTCGTACCGATGTTTCATTCTCCCTTGTTTTTAAAAACGGATCGGATGTGGCTAGGGCATGGAGTTTTCTGGCAATTACCTTCGCTACTCTTCTTTGGTCCTGGGGACATTTGCGGCATTACACTTATCACAAGCCATTCTGGAATGAACTAAGAGAAACTCTATTGATGATCATCGGACTGGCTGTGGCGGATTTAGCAATAGTGGCTATCTCTAAGTGGAATTTTTCTCGCTACCAGTGGGCAATGTTCTGGTTGATTGTCATGTTTGCTCTGCCATTTTGCCGATGGCTGACTAAACTGTTATTAATTAAGCTTAGATACTGGAGTATGCCGACTATCATCATCGGCAGTGGAAATAACGCTCGTGAAGCTTATCTGGCTATATGCAGCGAACCTTTACTTGGCTTTGGAGTTATAGGCTTTGTTGCTCCAGACAATAATTGTGCTGTCAGCCCGGTGGAAACTCTTCCGCTCTTTCATCTCACTCCTGAGCAGTTGCTTAAAAAGTACCGTCAACATAAGATCTTCATCGCTCTTGAATATGAACAGAACGAACTACAAGACGAGTTACTGCGTTATCTCTCTGCCCATGGTGTTCGTAATATCTCAGTGATCCCAACCTTACGTGGAGTGCCACTCTATGGCACAGATATGTCTCACTCTTTTAGCCATGAACTTTTAATGCTAAGGGTTAAGAACAACTTGGCTAGACGGTCATCGAGTATTCTTAAGCGTGGTTTCGATATTGTCGTTTCTTCCCTTTTGTTGGTACTCCTTTCCCCTCTGTTTCTTTTTATCGGCTGGAAAGTTTCCCGTGATGGTGCTTCCCCCTTCTATGGTCATGAGCGTATAGGGCAAGGAGGTCGCCGATTTAAATGTTTGAAGTTTCGCTCTATGATTATCAATTCTAAAGAAGTACTGGAAAATCTGCTCAAGACAGATCAGAACGCTATGGAAGAATGGAAGAAGGATTTCAAGCTCAAAAATGATCCGAGAATCACTCCTATCGGCCACTTCCTGCGTAAGACCAGTCTTGATGAGCTTCCACAGTTGATCAATGTACTAAGAGGGGAAATGAGTCTCGTTGGCCCAAGACCCATTGTTCAAGAAGAACTTGAACGTTACGGAGATGACAAGTCATATTACCTCATGGCGAAACCTGGTATGACAGGATTATGGCAGGTGAGTGGACGTAACGATGTTGACTATACGACTCGCGTATATCTTGATAGCTGGTATGTAAAAAATTGGGCACTCTGGAATGATATTGCGATTTTATTTAAAACAATCAATGTGGTGCTTAAACGAGATGGTGCCTATTAGTCGTGGAATAAAACTGTGTGCCATAGTATCTCTATAAGTTAGTATTACTGAGAAAGCAGGTTTTAAGCCTGCTTTTTTATCTGTTCTTCTGGCAATAAGCAGTCTATTTTCAGTTTCTTAATAAAAATATTTGAAAAGCAAATTTTTAAGTTCTCATACAACTTAACCACACACTGATAAGAAATTACCAGGTAATTCAAATGATTACATTAATCACCGGCGGAGCCGGCTACATCGGCTCACATACAGTATTAGCACTTCTGGAAAGAGGGGTTGATGTTGTTGTTATCGATAATCTCTGCAATTCATCACCCGAATCTCTTCGTAGAGTTGAGAAACTTACTGGCAAATCAGTGAAGTTCTACCAAGGTGATATTCTTGACCTAAATTTATTAAATAAGATTTTTCAAGAAAACAAAATAGACACTGTAATTCATTTTGCCGGATTAAAAGCAGTTGGCGAATCCACCAGAAAGCCTCTTGAATATTATCAAAACAATGTTATTGGCACCTTAGTTCTGTTACAGGCTATGCGTGCCAATGGCGTACATCAACTGATTTTCAGCTCGTCCGCAACGGTTTATGGTGATCCTGAATTTGTACCACTCACGGAAAATGCTAAAGTTGGTGGTACAACTAATCCTTATGGCACTTCTAAGATGATGGTTGAGCAAATTCTAAAAGACTTTGCCGCTGCCGAACCAAGTTTCAAAATCACCAGTCTAAGATATTTCAATCCTGTCGGTGCTCATCCATCAGGTATGATTGGCGAAGACCCTAACGGTATTCCCAATAATCTGTTGCCTTATATCACTCAGGTTGCTATTGGTCGTCTGGAATGTTTATCCGTCTATGGCAACGATTACCCAACTAAAGACGGTACCGGTGTTCGCGATTATATTCATGTGATGGATTTGGCTGAAGGCCATATTGCCGCCATTGACTATCTGAATAAACAGCAATCCTATGAAGTTTTTAATTTAGGAACAGGTGCTGGTTACTCTGTACTTGAACTACTTCATGCTTTTGAAAAGGCATCAGGTAAAGATATTCCATATAAAATTACAGATAGACGTCCTGGGGATATTGCTGAGTGTTGGTCTGATCCGTCCAGAGCTCGCAATATCCTTGGCTGGCAAGCAACACGTAATATTGACGATATGATGCGTGACAGTTGGAATTGGCAGAAGAATAATCCTCATGGTTTTCACTCAGGGGAAAAACGCTAAAAGCCTTCCACAATTGACTTAACAACTACTCGGTTACTCGCGATCTTAGCCAGAACAGCAAATAACTATAAGCTGGCAGATATTCTGCCGTTAATAATTGTGACGTTATTTTGCTGGCGCCAAAGACTGGCAAGAAATTGAAAATTTTGGTGTCGAACGTTGAGGATAGTTAAAACAATATAGTGAATTTAAACAGGGTATTACAACTTATGACACCAAAAGCCGTTTCAACTCCGAACAGTTTCAAAATCGTTTCATTGAATGGATGAATATTTGCCGTGAACTAACGAAGAACTTTGGGGGCGCCACAGACGGAAAAACCGTCAGGCTCTCCCAATTCAAGCAGAGTTGCCATCTCGGATAAAACATATTGCAGTGAATGTACTGAATAACACGAAAATGTTTAAGGAGAAACCGACACAAAAACAACGATGAGTACAACCTATCTATCTAAAATTCTTGCTAAACAAACCCTCCCGTAATCTTTTGCTGGAATACCGTCATTAAAAAATAATCTATCACTAGATCGTAATAATTCACTATAAAAGTATTATCAAAATAATTAACCCATTGGTCATTTTATGAAAACAGAAAACTCAAGAGAGCTACTCAATGATGTCATAGAGTGGGATATATGTAATTGGAGTCATGCCTTACAATATTGGCAGGACCATTCTAACCTAGAATTAAAATCAGCTAATATTCTAGAACTAGGAAGCCGAAATGGTGGATTATCACTGTGGGCAGCATTAAATGGAGGTAATGTTTTATGTACTGATCTAAATGGCCCGACTCCAAAAGCACAGGAGAAACATAAGCGTTATAATATAGAAAATAGAATTCGATATGGTAAATTAAGCGCGTTAGATATTAAATATAGAAACCATTTTGATATCGTTATGTTTAAATCAGTATTAGGTGGCATTGGTTATAATTCAAATAAATCAGCACAAAAAAAGGCGATTAATCAGATTTTCCATTCATTAAAAGAGGGTGGTGAATTTTGGTTTGCAGAAAATTTGGTTGCATCGCCATTGCATAAATTTCTCAGAAAAAATTATGTTAATTGGGGGAATGCTTGGGGCTATGTTACTGTCGATGAAATGACCGAGTATCTGTCAGCATTTTCAAATGTTAATTATACAACATTAGGTTTCCTTGCTACATTTGGCAGGAATGAATCTCAAAGAAAATTTTTAGGGAGCTTAGATAATAAAGTTCTAAATAAAGTCGTTCCTAAACATTGGCACTATATTATAATCGGTGTGGCAAAAAAATAATCCAGAGAATTTCTAAAAAATTTAGTATGTTGGATTATATCCAGTGATGTTTTTTTCACTTTTAAGTTTACTGACAATACAATCGAGTACTCCAATAAGGAAAGATTTTCTAACAAATATACCCTATGGATTTCAAGACGCATCGCGACGGCAAAGGAACGAATCCCCGGGAGCATAGAGAACTATGTAACCGGGGTGAGTGAGTGCAGCCAACAAAGAGGAAACTTGAAAGATAATGGGTATATGAAGATCCCCCTGCATCCCCTCCTGATTTCTGCTAACCTGTTCCCCTTGTTTCTGGGGGGCATTATGCTAAACATCGTCTTATTTGAACCTGAAATCCCACCTAATACCGGTAATATTATTCGTCTTTGTGCTAACACCGGATTTCAATTGCATCTGATTCAGCCTCTGGGTTTTACCTGGGATGATAAAAGGCTACGTCGAGCCGGGCTGGATTATCATGAGTTTGCCAATATTAAACAACATTATGATTATTCTGCTTTTTTAGAGAATGAAGGATTAGCAGGAGAGTCTTCTGCTCGTTTGTTTGCTCTCACAACAAAAGGAACATCGGCACATAGCGCCGTAAGTTATCAAGCAGGGGATTATTTAATGTTTGGGCCGGAAACCAGAGGGTTACCGCCTTATGTATTGGATAATATGCCATCACAACAAAAAATTCGTATCCCAATGCTAGCAAATAGTCGCAGTATGAATCTTTCCAATTCAGTTGCCGTTGCTGTTTTTGAAGCCTGGCGGCAACTAGATTATCAGGGCGCTATCATCAGGAAATAGTGCGTCAATATAAATATGCCTAATACCACTACACATTCCTGCAATGGTTCAATGTGTTATTGACCATATCACGGCAGTTTTTTCCTTTTCGCGTGGGTCACAGAAATGCAGTATAGGAACTGCTCTGTATCAGACCCACGGTGAGAACCAAACAACTATTTTCGTCATGTTTTCGGATAAAGCATGGTACGGCTACGATGGTTATCAGTTCAGTGCTCCAATATCGCGTCCGATAAAAGATGGGCAGATTGCCGATGTAAGTGACAGAATTTACCCATAATGTATCGTTAGACATCAAGGGCATAGTTTTTATCTAGGTTTTCTGAACAAGTTTTTGCGTTAAATCATAATTCATCACAGGAAGTAGATGCTATGATTAGTATAAATTAACCCTATTGGGGAATTTTTTCCCCTTATAAGTTGATTCATATAACTTAATAGAGGTTGATTCCTTCAAATGATCTCTATTTAGTAAGACTATTTAGATCATAATAATTTAATAAGGTTAGTATTAAGACAACTCATTTTCATTGATATATTGGTTACGCTATGAAAGCAAAAAATTCAAAAGAATTTCTCCATGATGTCATAGAATGGGACATATATAATTGGAGCCATTCATTAAAATATTGGCAAGATCATTCTGGATTAGAATTAAAGTCAGCTAATATTCTAGAGCTAGGTAGTAGAAATGGTGGGTTATCATTATGGGCAGCATTGAATGGAGCAAATGTCCTATGTACCGATTTAGATGGCCCTACGTCAAAAGCACTGGAGAAGCATCAGCGCTATAATATAGAAAAGAGCATTCAATATGATAAATTAAACGCATCAGATATTAAATATAAGAACCATTTTGATATTGTTATGTTTAAATCAGTATTAGGTGCTGTCGGTTATAATTTCAATAAAACAGCACAAAAAGAGGCTATTAATCAGATATTTCATTCATTAAAAGCAGAAGGTGAACTTTGGTTTGCAGAAAATCTGGTTGCATCACCATTGCATAAATTCCTCAGGAAAAATTACGTTAATTGGGGAAATACTTGGGGCTATGTTACCGCCAAGGAAATGACAGATTATCTATCAGCATTTTCAAATGTTAATTATACAACATTAGGATTCCTTGCTACGCTTGGTAGGAATGAATTTCAAAGAAGATTTTTAGGGGTATTAGATAATAAAGTTCTAAATAAAGTCGTTCCTAAACATTGGCACTATATTATAATAGGTGTAGCAAAAAAATAATTTATAGAGGATTTAATAAGTTAAGCGTGCAAAATCATATTTCCACATTCAGCATGTGAAAATATGATAGCTATTATTGATATCCAGATTTCGATAAATCAAATTCCATCACCGTACTCAAAGCCATGATTGATACCATTAAAATGTTGGTTCATATCCAATGATGGCTTTTCGCTTTCAGGTTTACCGACAATACGGGCAGGCACCCCGGCGGCCGTTGTATGTGGCGGAACAGAGCGAAGTACAACTGAACCTGCGCCAATTTTGGCCCCACGACCAATTTCGATATTACCCAGTATTTTCGAACCTGCGCCAATCATCACCCCTTCCCTGACTTTCGGATGACGATCACCCCCTGCTTTACCAGTACCGCCAAGGGTGACGGATTGCAGGATAGAAACATCATTTTCCACTACCGCCGTTTCACCAATCACAATGCCTGTAGCATGGTCAAGCATAATGCCGCAACCAATCTTTGCTGCCGGATGAATATCAACGCCAAAAGACATCGAGATTTGGTTTTGCAGATAAATAGCCAATGCCTTACGCCCTTCTCCCCAAATCCAATGGGCAATACGATAGGCTTGTAGAGCATGAAATCCTTTAAGGTACAGCAGAGGAGTTGAGTATTTATCTACGGCGGGATCACGTAAACGTACCGCTATGATGTCGCGAGCAGCAGAGACAATCATCTTTTGATCCGAGCCATAAGCCTCTTCTACAATCTCTCTAACAGCAATAGCCGGCATAATCGGCGTAGCCAGCTTATTAGCCAGCATATAACTTAGAGCACTACCAAGATTTTCATGTTTGAGTAACGTTGCATGAAAAAAACTGGCCAACATCGGTTCACATTCAGCCAGTGCTCTCGCCTCTGTTTTTATGTTCTTCCAAACTTCGTCCAATTCCTCTAGCGACATATTTTTTACTCTCACACTTAGAACCTATCTCATTAGATTTTTATTTAAGAGCGCACATCATCGCTCTCATCCTTTCTGGCTCTTCCTAATAATGCCTGAGCAGCTTCTACCACATTTTTATTGCAATACAGTATCTGATAGATTTGTTCTGCGATCGGCATTTCTACATTGGCGCGATCAGCCAACGCACGTACTTCTTTGGTATTGCGATAACCTTCAACAACCTGCCCAATCTGATTCTGGGCGTCTTCAACACTAATTCCCTGCCCCAGCATCATGCCAAAACGACGATTGCGTGACTGGTTATCAGTACAAGTTAAGACCAAATCGCCCAATCCCGCCATGCCCATAAAGGTTGAAGGATCAGCACCAAGCGCTGTGCCAAGGCGACTCATTTCCGCCAATCCACGAGTAATCAAGGCAGTACGAGCATTAGCGCCAAAACCCATACCATCAGATATCCCCGCACCAATGGCAATCACGTTTTTTACGGCGCCACCGAGTTGAACGCCAATAAAGTCAGGATTTTTATAAACCCGGAAGCTTTTGCCACAGTGGAATAATTGCTGAAGTTCATCGCCAAAAGCAGATTCCGTCGCAGAAATAGCAATCGCAGTAGGCAAACCAGCCGCTAACTCTTTAGCAAATGTTGGCCCTGAAAGCACCGCTAACGGTATTGCATTGCCTAATATCTCACGGGCCACATCCTGCAATAACCGACCGGTATCCGCTTCTAAGCCTTTAGTTGCCCAGACGATACGTGAATCAGGCCGTAGATGTGGCTTTACTTGCTTTAACACTTCACCAAACACATGGCTAGGTACCACAACAAGAATATCGCGGCTCGCTGTTAGTGCTTTTATGAGGTCTGTTTCAAGCAATAAGCTATCAGGAAAGGAAACATCCGGCAGATATTCCTGATTACAACGCGCCTGTTGCAATGCCCTAATATGTTCTGGATTATGTCCCCAAAGTACAACATTATGACCATTACGAGCCAGCGTAATGGCTAATGAGGTGCCGTATGAACCGGCACCGATAACTGTCATAGAAACAGTACTATTCATTAAGCTTCCTGTTCAGTTTGTTCACCACCCTGAGACTGTTCCGCCTGCTGTTGCAGGTAGTTCATGAACAGGGCGTCAAAGTTTACTGGAGCCAGATTCAGCTGTGGGAAGGTTCCACGACTAACCAAGTTAGTGATGCATTCACGAGCATATGGGAACAGGATATTCGGACAGTATGCCCCCAAGCAGTGAGCTAGCTGAGTCCCTTCGATACCGTCAATAGAGAAAATACCCCCTTGCTGTACTTCACACAGGAATGCCGTCTCTTCTCCCAAAGCTGCCGTTACAGTAACACGCAGAACAACTTCATAAACCCCTTGAGCCAATTCGCTGGAAGCTGTATCCAGATCCAGTTTTACTTCCGGCTGCCATTCCTGCTGAAACACCTGCGGTGCGTTTGGTGCTTCAAAAGAGATATCTTTGGTGTAGATACGTTGGATCTGGAAAGCCATTTCTGTATTGCTTTGTTCTGACATAATAATTGTTACCTTTAGATGTCCTTATTAAACTTTTTATGTGAATGTCGCCATTCACGCCCAAAATGATTACTTTTTACCACGCGCCAATGGCAAGTTTTCGCCTGTCCAACCAACCAAACCTTCTTTCAAGGAACATACGCGTTCAAAACCAGCACGAATAAGATTCTCTGCCGGAGTACGAGATTCAGTGCCATTCGCAGAAACAACAATTACAGGCTGCTTTTTGTGTTTTTCCAACTCAGCAAAATTGTTGTCTTTAATTTCAGAGGGAGTCAGGTTTACTGAACCAATAATATGCCCTTTGCGGAAATCTTCACGGGAACGTAAATCCACGACGATGGCTTCTTCTTTATTGATCAGATTAATAGCTTGAGCACGAGTTATCTCTCTGGTTTTAGAGAAGAAACCTCTCGTTGTAGTTACAATAACGGCAACCAGCAGCGCAATCCAGATGAGGCTTAAGGTCATATGCTGGTTAATAAATTGCATGATTTCTTGCAGCATGGGGGCAACAACTCCCGTTGGTTAATAACAAATATCTAAGGTTCCAGAGTATACCTTTGTGATGCGTCAATTACAGCCAAATAGCACAAGCTCAATGCAAATTTTGCGGAGAGTTTCGAGAAAAAATAAAAATATCCTGAAAATGAAGCATGTTAAGTACATTACTCGCATCTGTCCTGTCACACTGAATGCATGCAGGAATTTCAACGATAAATAGGCTAATATGTTTATATTTATACCCTATGGATTTCAAGATGCATCGCGACGGCAAGGGAGCGAATCTCCGGGAGCATAGCTAACTATGTGACCGGGGTGAGTGAGTGCAGCCAACAAAGAGGCAACTTGAAAGATAACGGGTATATTCGATTTCGATGTTAAGACAGCATTATCTGAAAGTGTAAAAAATCAGCGTAGCATCTGGTAACTCTTTGTTCATCATGAAATAATCTAGTGCATATGTAGCAAGGTATATTTACAGAAATGGCTGACAACAAGGAAATACATAGCCGTAATTATCGGCGCAATCGGAACTCATGGCGGAATAATATCTGTGCCCCATTGTTCTATGCTTTCCTATTTGTTATTTTCAGCTTTAATACCTTTGCAAACCAAATTATCGCCAATAAAAATCAACTGAAAGATCTCCAACAAAACATCGCGGAGAAAGAGAAAAGTGTGCAACAACAGCAGCAAAAACGGAGTTCTTTGCTAAATCAGCTAAAAGATCAGGAAAATACCATTTCCAAAATTGGTCAATTTCTACACAACACTCAAACTCAACTCAGTAAGCTGAATAAAGAGATTACCGCTCTAGTCTCCAACATCAAAAAATTAGAAAAACAACAGAAAGCGCAACAAGATATGCTGGCACGCCAATTGGATGCTGCATTTCGTCAAGGGCAACATCAAGGGCTTGAACTCATGTTCAGAGGAGAAGAGGGCAAGAGAGGTGAGCGCATACTTGCTTACTATAGCTACCTTAATCAAGCCCGTCAGGACACCATTGTTAAACTTGAACAAACAGCCGTTGATTTAACCGAACAGAAAAAACTTGAGCAACAGAAACAGGAAGAGCAAAAACAAGTTCTGACTGAGCAGCAGCAACAGAAACAGCAAATGGAAGTCGCCCGCAATGCCCGGCAAAAAACCCTAACTGAGCTGGAGTCTTCCTTAAAGAAAGACCAGAAAAATCTCGCTGAACTAAAACAAAATGAAACTCGTCTGCGAGATAAAATTGCTAAAGCAGAACGGGAAGCGAAAGCACGGGCTGAACGAGAAGCCAGAGAAGCTGCCCGTGTCCGTGCTCAAATTGCAGCGAAACAGAAGCAAGCACAGCAAAAAGGCTCTAGCTATAAACCCACTGAAGATGAGCGGGCATTGATGGCGCGTACCGGTGGCCTTGGCCGTCCGGCTAGTCAGGCAATCTGGCCTGTCCACGGTAAGGTGATACATGAGTTTGGTGAAGCGCTGCAAGGCGAATTGCGCTGGAAAGGCATGGTAATTTCGGCCACAGAAGGCACTGAAGTCAAAGCGATATCCGATGGCCGGGTACTGTTAGCTGACTGGTTGCAAGGCTATGGGCTGGTTGTCGTTATAGAGCACGGTAAAGGTGATATGAGTCTCTATGGCTATAATCAGAGCGCCCTAGTCAGGGTCGGCCAGCAAGTTCGGGCCGGACAAGCTATTGCATTGGTCGGTAATAGTGGCGGTCAGCAACAATCCGCACTCTATTTTGAAATTCGCCGTCAAGGAAGAGCGGTAAACCCACAACCGTGGCTTGGGAGATAATCAGGTGAGACAACGCAAGTTCGCAAAACTCATTGGTACTACCACCCTGTTACTTTTGAGCCTACAAGCCAGTGCTGCCCGTTTAGCTATTGTTATCGACGACTTTGGCTACCGTCCCCATAATGAAAACAAAATATTGCAGATGCCTGTTGCGGTTTCTATCGCCATTCTGCCGGATTCACCGCATGGCAGGGAGATGGCCGAAAAAGCATATAAACAAGGTCGGGAGATCTTAATCCACCTGCCAATGGCACCTTTAAGTAAGCAATTGTTAGAACCGGATACTCTCCAGCCAACTATGAGCAGTGAAGAAATTGACCGCATCATCCAGCGTGCCATACAAAAAGTTCCTTATGCTGTAGGAATCAATAACCATATGGGCAGCGCTATGACTTCAAGCTTGCCGGGAATGCAGAAAGTAATGCGCTCATTGTCTCGTTATAACCTCTATTTTCTCGACAGCGTGACAATTGGCAATACTCAGGTAACAAAGGCAGCGCAAGGCACGTCTGTTCGCGTTATCCGCCGTAATGTTTTCCTGGATGATGTGCAATCAGAAGCAGAAACTCGCCGTCAGTTAAATCGTGCAATTTCTATTGCCCGTAAGAATGGTTCCGCCATTGCTATCGGCCATCCTCATTCAACAACCATTCAGGTATTACAACAAATGCTGCCAACGCTTCCCGCTGATATTGAGTTAGTCAGCCCAAGTAGGTTGTTAAGTAACAAACCTGTTGGTGATAATCGCCATAAATGGGGCAAGCTGTGTGAAATAAAAGAGGCCCCCATGACAGTTACTAGCCAAGATTATCTGGCAGTTATTGGCGATACTCTGGTTGATAATCCTATTGTGAATACAGTGAGTCGATACATCCAGAAACTGGCCGGAGATAAGTCTCAGGATAAAACAGAATAGAAAATCATTTTAAGAAATAACCAATTATCTTGTTATTTCTATTCACTTCTCCGTCTCCATTGGAGAATTGGGATCGCATTTCGCTATTAGTTCCGCCAATGTATAGTGTCGATATACAGGCTTAAGCAACAAATTACCGCCTTTCACCTCAATATCCCGTTCATGACCAACTTTAGCGACGATCTGTTTCAAATAAACAGCAGGAATAACAATTACGCTATTGTTACTCCATTTCTTGATTGTCATAGAATTACCTTAAAAAAACAGACGCCCCAGAAAACTGAAAACGCCTGTCAATCTTACTTAGTAGTAACTTTACTGATTAATCCCAGTTCAAAATAACTTTACCAGACTGCCCTGAACGCATGATGTCAAAACCTTTCTGGAAATCATCAATAGAGAACCGGTGAGTGATAATGGGGGTCAGATCCAAACCAGACTGAATCAATGTAGCCATTTTGTACCAGGTTTCAAACATTTCACGGCCATAAATACCTTTAATAAACAAGCCTTTGAAAATCACCTGATTCCAATCAATTGCCATATCTGATGGAGGAATGCCCAACAATGCGACACGACCGCCGTGATTCATGGTATTCAATAAGGTACGAAACGCCGCCGGGGCGCCGGACATTTCCAAACCAACATCAAAACCCTCCGTCATACCCAATTCCGCCATGACATCGGTCAGATTTTCCTGACTGACGTTCACCGCACGGGTAACCCCCATTTTACGCGCCAGTTCAAGGCGATATTCGTTAACATCTGTGATAACAACATGACGCGCACCCACATGCTTACAGACTGCCGCAGCCATAATACCAATTGGGCCTGCGCCAGAAACCAGCACATCTTCGCCAACTAAATCAAACGAAAGCGCGGTATGAACAGCATTGCCAAATGGGTCAAAAATAGAAGCCAGCTCATCAGAGATGTTATCTGGGATTTTAAACGCATTAAATGCGGGAATAACCAAGTATTGAGCAAAACAACCAGGGCGGTTTACCCCTACGCCAATGGTATTACGACATAAGTGAGTACGGCCGCCACGACAGTTACGGCAGTAACCACAAGTAATATGCCCTTCGCCAGACACCCGATCACCAATTTTAAAACCCTTTACTTCCTGACCAATAGCAACAACTTCGCCAACATACTCATGACCAACAACCATCGGTACAGGAATGGTTTTTTGCGACCAGTCATCCCAGTTATAGATGTGCACATCCGTACCACAAATCGCTGTTTTACGGATTTTGATCATCACATCATTGTGCCCCAACTCTGGCTCGGGCACATCAGTCATCCAGATGCCTTCTTCTGCTTTTAACTTCGACAATGCTTTCATAGAGATGCCTTATGCAATTACGTTCAATTGCTTACCAATTCGCGTGAACGCCGCAACTGCACGTTCAATTTGCTCTTCCGTATGCGCCGCTGACATTTGCGTGCGGATACGGGCCTGATCTTTAGGGACTACCGGATAGAAGAAACCAGTCACATAAATGCCTTCTTTCAGTAACTCTGCGGCAAATTCCTGCGCCAATTTTGCATCACCTAACATGACAGGAATGATTGCATGGTCAGCCCCTGCTAAAGTGAAGCCTGCCGCTGTCATTTTTTCACGGAACAGGTTAGCGTTCTTCCACAGGCGATCACGCAATGCATCTCCCTCTTTCAGCATATCCAGTACCTTGATGGATGCCGCAACAATCGCCGGCGCCAGTGAGTTAGAGAACAGATATGGACGTGAACGCTGACGCAACCACTCAACAACTTCTTTACGCGCCGCAGTATAGCCGCCAGAAGCCCCACCCAACGCTTTACCTAATGTGCCGGTAATGATGTCAATACGATCCATTACGTCACAATATTCATGCGTACCACGACCATGAGCGCCAACAAAACCAACAGCATGGGAGTCATCCACCATGACCATCGCATCAAATTCATCCGCCAGGTCACAGATAGATTTTAAATCAGCAATAACGCCATCCATTGAGAACACACCATCGGTTGCAATCACAATATGGCGTGCATTATCTGCTTTAGCTTTCTCCAATTGCGCTCTCAGTTCTTGCATATCATTATTAGCATAACGATAACGCTTCGCCTTGCATAAACGGACGCCATCAATAATAGAAGCGTGGTTCAGCGCATCAGAGATAATGACATCTTCCGGCCCAAACAGCGTTTCAAATAGACCACCATTAGCATCAAAACAAGAAGAATAAAGAATGGCATCTTCCATGCCCAAAAATTCCGCCAGTTTTCTCTCCAGCTCTTTATGAGTATCCTGAGTCCCGCAAATAAAGCGAACAGACGCCATACCAAAACCGTGGCTATCCATTCCCGCTTTAGCAGCCGCAATAAGATCAGGGTGATTAGCCAAACCTAAGTAGTTATTTGCGCAGAAGTTAATAACATGGCTGCCATCGGCTACAGCTATGTCAGCATTTTGTGCAGAAGTGATGATACGTTCATTTTTGAATAACCCTTCAGAATGGGCTTGTTCTAATTGTTCATTAATTTGCTGATAAAATGATGCTGACATTTATTTTCTCCTGATTTATAAATGAAGGGTCATTACGCATTTTACTCATTGATCAGGCAACTGACGACTCTATCAGGCAGATAATATTAACTTTGCCGTATCCGTCACGCCATGCAACCTGAATGACCATAATATTTCAGTATATTCCCCTGCTTAAGCTGCTGTCGTCATGGATGTTAGATGTTATTATAGAAGCAATTTGCTTCATTAACCCGATTGTAGAGGTGAGTCGGATGATTATTGTCACTGGCGGTGCTGGATTTATTGGCAGCAATATTGTCAAAGCACTAAATGACGAAGGATATAAAGATATTCTGGTCGTAGATAATCTGAAAGATGGTACTAAGTTCACCAATCTGGCTGACTTAGATATTGCTGATTACATGGACAAGGAAGAGTTTATCGCCAGTGTTTTGGCCGGTGATGATTTCGGTGATATTGACGCTATTTTCCATGAAGGCGCTTGTTCATCCACAACCGAGTGGGATGGCAAATATATGATGGATAATAACTATCAATATTCTAAAGAATTGCTGCACTATTGCCTTGAACGCGGCACTCCTTTCCTGTACGCCTCCTCAGCAGCAACCTATGGCGGTCGCACTGATAATTTTATCGAAGAACGTCAATATGAGAAACCACTTAACGTTTATGGTTACTCTAAGTTTCTGTTCGACCAATATGTTCGGGAGATCCTGCCTCAAGCTGATTCACAAATTTGTGGTTTCCGTTATTTCAATGTGTATGGGCCACGTGAAGGGCACAAAGGTAGTATGGCGAGTGTTGCCTTTCATTTGAACAATCAAATCAATCAGGGACAAAACCCAAAACTATTCGCTGGCAGTGAAAGCTTTCAACGTGATTTTATTTATGTTGGCGATGCCGCAGCAGTTAATCTTTGGTTCTGGAAAAACGCCGTTTCCGGTATTTATAATTGCGGAACGGGTCGTGCTGAATCTTTCCAGGCGGTTGCAGATGCGGTGGTTGAATTCCATCAAGATAAATCGCTAACTATTGAGCATATTGATTTCCCTGAACATTTGAAAGGCCGTTATCAGCGCTTCACGCAAGCAGATCTGACTAAACTTCGGGCTGCGGGTTATGATAAACCATTCAAAACCGTTGCCGAAGGGGTAACGGAATATATGCATTGGCTTAATCAGGAGAAGTAATCTACTCGCTATGAAAATATTGGTGATCGGCCCTTCGTGGGTGGGTGACATGATGATGTCGCAGAGCCTTTACCGAACATTAAAGGCTTTGCATCCTAATGCAGAAATTGATGTGATGGCCCCAGCCTGGTGCCGCCCACTGCTGGACAAAATGCCGGAGGTCAATCAAGCATTAGCTATGCCATTAGGGCATGGCGCACTGGCATTAGGCGAACGCCGTCGTTTGGGGGTTGCTCTGCGTGAACGTAAATATAATCGCGCTTATGTGCTGCCAAATTCTTTCAAATCTGCCTTGGTGCCTTTCTTCGCCAATATTCCTCTGCGCACCGGCTGGCGCGGTGAAATGAGATATGGATTGCTCAATGATATTCGTACACTGAATAAAGAAGCCTTCCCATTAATGGTTCAACGCTACGCCGCATTGGCTTACGATGCAAAACCCAATAGTGCGGCAGACCTGCCTCAACCATTGCTTTGGCCTCAACTCGATGTCAGTGATGAAGATATTGCTGAATCCACCGCGGCATTCAATATTTCTGATCATCGACCCATCATCGGTTTCTGCCCCGGCGCAGAATTTGGCCCGGCAAAACGTTGGCCGCATTATCACTATGCCGCGTTAGCTCAACAGCTTATTACTGAAAAAGGATATCAAATTCTACTATTCGGCTCTGCCAAAGATCACGAAGGTGGAGAGGATATCCGCAAGTCACTGACAGGAGAAGCTAGTGAATACTGCATCAATCTTGCCGGACAAACCTCTCTTGAACAGGCAGTCAATATTATTGCGGCCTGTGATGCTGTTGTTACTAACGATTCTGGTTTGATGCACGTTGCCGCAGCACTTAATCTCCCTCTAGTTGCACTTTACGGCCCAAGTAGCCCAGATTTTACCCCTCCATTATCCGATAAAGCGGAAGTTATCCGTCTTATTACTGGCTATCACAAAGTCAGAAAAGGTGACAGCGCACATGGCTATCATCAGAGTCTGATTGATATTCAGCCAGAGCAGGTGAGCGCTTCCCTGGAAAAATTATTACAAGCGGAGAACCAGAGTTAATGCGGGTTTTACTGGTTAAAACGTCTTCTATGGGCGATGTTCTTCACTCACTCCCTGCGCTGACTGATGCAGAAAAAAACTTACCTGACATCCGTTTTGATTGGGTAGTTGAGGAAGGTTTTGCCCAAATTCCTGGCTGGCACAGCGTTGTTGATCAAATTATTCCTGTTGCTATTCGCCGCTGGCGCAAAAACTGGTTTAGTCCAGAAATTCGTACAGAACGCCGTTTATTCAGAGAAAAATTAAAATTACATCAATATGATGCCATCATCGATGCTCAAGGGTTATTAAAAAGCGCATTTTTGGTCACTCGATTAGCTTACGGTCCTAAACATGGTTACGACCGCAAAAGTATCCGTGAGCCATTAGCAAGTTTTTTTTATGATTACTGCCACGCAGTCAGCAAGCAACAGCACGCCGTAGAGCGTATCCGGGAACTGTTTGCTGTCAGCTTGGGTTATATCAAACCGGCAGCACAGGGCGATTATGGGATTGCCCGTCATTTTCTGCATCAGCATTCAGAAAATCAGAGCAATTATCTGGTTTTTCTCCATGCCACAACTCGCGATGAAAAACATTGGCCGGAAAGCCATTGGCGACAACTCATTGCTGAAATTCAGCCGATGGGGGTACGAGTTAAACTTCCCTGGGGCGCAGAACATGAATATCAACGTGCGCTGAGACTAGCGAAAAACTTCCCTCATGTGGAAGTATTACCAAAGATGACTTTGGCACAAGTAGCCCAAGAGCTAGCCGGTGCAAAAGCGGTTATTTCTGTTGATACTGGCCTGAGTCACCTCACTGCCGCATTGGATCGCCCTAATATCACGTTGTTTGGCCCGACAGATCCAGGACTCATTGGCGGCTATGGTAAGGAACAAATATCTTTAAAAGCGGAGGATGGTAATATCAAAAGTATTACGCCATCGAAAGTATTAACTTATCTACAGAAAAATATTATCTGATTACCTAATCTAAGGCGTTTCTGGTGGACGCCTGATCTTTCAATCATTAACTGAAAAAAGATAATTTGCTATAAATCATCTCCTATATTTATCTATCCCCTTATTCAAACATTAAAATAAGCGACTTATAAATATAAATATAAATATA
>NZ_JAZGJN010000219.1:0-25717 GCF_038085095.1 Photorhabdus sp. P32
CTTATATTAATGGTGATGAAATATGTTTTTATCCAATGAGTTAAACTGGAAGGTAAATTTTGAATGAAATCATAAGATTCTTGATACATGTATTTACTGTCAGGTCTATTTATCCTTATTCTTTTTCCCGTTAATAACATGTAGAAAAATGTAGCAACCTGAAACTGACCATAAACACCGATAAAACGACCAATGTTCACACCTGTTGATAACAAAAGCCCTTTTCCTATATATAATTCAATAATTTTATCCATCTTTTTCTGATTTATTTTATAAATAGTTATTGATATAGCAAGAGAAAGAAGAAAAGAAGAAAAAGAAACAAGTAAAATGATAAAGGTGATTATATTCATATTGACACCCCATGAATATCCATATAGTTAAGCGTATTTTTCAAAAAGGTATATTGCCATTGATATAGATAAGGATACAAGGCTTATATTGATAGTGATGAAATATATTTTTATCCAGTGGGTCAAATTGGAGGGTAAGTTTTGAATGAAATCATAAGATTCTTGGGGCATATATTTACTACCAGGCTCATTTATCCTTATTCTTTTCCCTGTTAATAACTTATAGAAAAATATGGCAGGATGAATCTGACCATGAATACCCATAGAATGACCAATGTATGCTGCTGTTGATAAGCAAAACCCTTTTTCCATATATAATTCAATAATTTCATCCATCTTTTTTTGATTTATTTTGTAAATGGCTATCGATATAATGAGAAAAAGGTTGAAAGAGATAAAAAAAATAACCAAGATGATGAAAGTGATTCTATTCATATTAAAGTCCCATTGAAGATTCAACAATAAATTCGAGGAGCAATTCTCCTCCTTTGCTACCAATATAACCACCGGCAAGGCCGCCACCCGCCATGCAAATTCCAGCAACTAGTCCCCCAGATGTAGCACCAAGAGCAACACATGCTGCGTCTGCGGTAATTCCACCAATATATGCAAGACCTGCTCCTACTCCTGTCCTGCCAGCAAATTTACTATATTCCTTGATAGCTACTTTTTCACATTTCCCTGTTTGCCCATAATTACAGGCATCAATAACTTGCCCGGTGGTATCAGTAAAATCTAAGCCGATTGCAACCCAGCCACCATATTTCATCCATTTAACCATTTTTTCACTTTGTATAATTGTTTGACTATATCCCTTTATTGCGCCAACTCCGACTTTATCCCATTGATGAGCAATGGCTTTAGTTGATAACTTTAGCGCATGCTTTAGATTAGGATGTTGGTCGATTTTCAAAGAGAGTCGGCCAACTTTATTCAATAATCCCTTTAGGTTACCCATAATCAACTGTCTTTCTACATAAAACTCGGGACTGACATATTTTCGGTTTAGCCCATTTAGCCGATATTCTTTTTGATAAAGCTTCTGTAATTTTGACAGATTTTTTTTAATTTGGGAGAAATAAGAGTTACCCAGAGATGAAGCGGTACCAACCAAAGTTCCTCCCTGATCCAGCACATAGTGAAACAGACCAAAATGACGATGCAAAAATGCCGCGTATTCATTAGGTAAAGCTGAAATGGATCGGTTTACTTCATACTGAGATTGCTTTAATAGCTGTATTATGTGTGGCGGATTATAGGAATCTGGATCTGCAACCAGCAGGATTTGTCCCGGTTTCAGGAATCGGTAATTTGAATTTAATGCCATAAAATACCGGGCCGCTTCGCTATTTGAATGGCTGAATAACAGACTTGCTTGAAAACTCAATCCTCCAGATTGCTGTACGACACAGAAACCGGGTTGAATGTTTCTTTTCATAATACTCTATTTGTTCCTGTGGTAGCTTTTAACATGTTGACCCAATGTTAGATAACATAACTTAATCAGATAATCGGATTATCTTCAACATATAGCAAACGGGTTTCTAATCTCTACGGAGTAAGAATTTATAGGGGGTTAAGTGATGTATAAATTCAATCTGGTTTTGTCTGTTGATATTGATTAATTTACGTTTTTTTTCTTTGATAAAGGATAGCAATAGTGATGAAAATTTTTTATTATCTTTGGCCTGACTATAAGCCTGCAATATTTACATTTATATAAGATACTTAACGATTCATTACAATTCTCTTATTGAAATCAAAGAAAAATAACTCAAAATGTGGAATTGAACATAAGGTAAATTAATTAGGGTCTAATATGGCAAATATGATTTATGTGACGATAAAAGGTGAATCTCAGGGACTTATTTCTCAGGGATGTTCAACTTTAGATTCTATTGGTAACCGGTATCAGAATGGATTTGAAAATAAGATTATGGTGCTGCAATTCAATCACGGTCTGACTGTTGCTCAACATGTCAATTATCAGCCGGTAAACTTTATTAAATTATTAGATAAATCTTCCCCATTGTTAATGATAGCGGCTGCTAACCGTGAAAAGTTGGAGCTGACATTTGATATTTATCGGACCTCTCCAATAGGTTCACAAGAACTTTTTTATTCCATCTTACTCACTGGGGCAAGAATTTGTGATTTAAATGTTAATTATCCGCATGTTATTAATGATAATAATGGTCAGCCGGAGGAAGTTGTTTCAGTTCAATATGCTAATATTACTTGCCGACATCATATGGCGGGAACATCAGGATATCTCATTTGGGATGATATGGTTTATTGATAAATACAGTTTATACACTTATATTTCTGTTAGAATATAAGTGTGTTTTTCAAATAACCACATTACCATTGGTATGAAAAAGAATGTCCCATCTGTATTAATGGTAATGAAATATGTTTTTATTCAATGAATTAAGCCAGAAGATAAAACTTGAATAAAACTGTAAGGTTATTGGTGTATGTATTTATTATCAGGTCCATTTATTCTCATTTTTTCCTATTAATAGCATGTATACCTAATAGATTTCGAGTTGCAGCGCGGCGGCAAGTGAACGAATCCCCAGGAGCATAGATAACGATGTGACTGGGGTGAGTGAAAGCAGCCAACAAAGCAGCAGCTTGAAAGATGAAGGGTATATATAATTTAATGATTTTATTGATGTTATGCTGGCTTATCTTGTAAATATCTACTGATATAATGAAAAGATCAATAAAATAAATATAACATGCTCTATTTGCTTCTTGCTTCCGTAGTCGTGTTCAGCATGTTGACTCAACGTTAGACAACCTAACGCCCTGATAGTTTCGTGCTCTAGATGGCTTAATCAAATGATAGGATTATTTTTAACTTATAAGTATACTGGTTGCTAATTTTACAATACATATTTACTTAAATAATCTTGAGGGTTATTGTGTGAATGATTCTGATCTGAATCTCAAAGTTGGAACCTATGATTAGCACTTTTTCATATTTCTTGTAGAATATCTGCAACGATTTTCCTGCCTGCGGTGTACTTCTGTAGGCCGGTTGTAAATAAGGTTCAAATTGGATTTAAGGAACAAAATATATCAATTTTGTTACGTTACACCTTAAAGCGTTTGTGATAGATTCAATCCGTTTTTATCTATTAACGTTGGTCGATTTATTTTTTCTACTATAGAGAGTAAGGATATGAATGGATTTGTATATTTAGCAATGGCAATTGTTGCTGAGGTTATCGCAACGGCTTCATTAAAAGCCTCTGATGGGTTTAGTAAACTATTCCCTTCTATATTGGTCATTGTTGGATACGGCATCGCTTTCTGGGGGTTATCTCAGGTGGTCAAAGTGGTGCCATTAGGGATTGCTTACGCCATATGGTCTGGCTTGGGTATTGTGTTGGTTTCTGTTGCCGCGATATTTTTATATCAGCAGAAGCTGGATTGGGCGGCTATTTTAGGTATGGCTCTTATTGTTGCCGGTGTAATGGTAATAAACCTGCTTTCTAATAGCAGCGCACATTAATTAACAATTAACGGCGCTTCTGTTTTCCCTGAATCGTTTTCTGGAGAGGAGATATGTTAAACGTTAGTCATAATAAAGGATTCCAGATAGTCTTATTAGGCGTGCTTTTTAGTATTGCTGTATTAGCGGGTTGTAGTAGCCAGGCAGGGAAAACATCTATCCAATATCAGGCAATACAATATTCTCAACCGGAAGTTGCTCTTAGGGATAATGCCAGAGCAATCTGTTCTTATGCAGGTGGTATGCCTGCATTAGCAATACAATTAAATGGCGCGCAAATACCTGTTTGCCAGTTGGCAAATGGTAAGCGTTGTGATGAAAGGGCGCTATTGCAAGGTTCCTGTGCATCAATTTGAGGTAGAAATTAAGTAACTGATATGAGCAGGAACATGCCGTTCGGATATCCGGTTATAGGCAGCCTTAGGCATGATTCTGCGAGTATATTTGATTCATCAGACAATCATTTTTAGCTGTCTGAGTTAGTCGTTATTTACGGATAAAAAATTGGCTGATTAATACTAATACAGCAGCAATCAGGTAAGCCGCAAAAATACCGACCAGCCATTGCGGCATCTCTAATGTCAGGAATTGCCATTGTCTTACTGAACAATCGCCTGTAGCTTCAAATACAGAAGGAAGCCATTGATTTAACGCCAACCATGAAGGGAAGTTTACGAAGAAATCACAGGTATTAAATGGAGAAGGGTGCAACTGCATCATAGTATGTTTCCATGCCAGTTGCAGGCCGCTCCAGGCGCTGTAGATCCACAAAATAATCGCCAGCCAGCGTAACGGCGTTTTTGGCGCGATCATACCCAATACTCCGGCGCCCAATACACCAAACAGAGCAACCCGTTCATAAATACACATCACGCAGGGTTGTAATTTCATCACATGTTGAAAATATAATGCCGAGCCTTCCAGTATCAGGGCGGTCAAGGTCATTAACAGCCATGCGCTTCGTCCTTGAGAACAGTGGTTTAAAAATCGCATCATTTCCGTTTTTCCATACAGATTAAGATAAATAATTGAACGCCTATTTTGCCGACTTACAGGTAACAAAAAAAGCCAATTAAGGTCAATCTGGCTTTTTCGGGAAAAAATAGAACCGTATTGAGTATAATTTTTGCTCAATACGGCATTGGCTCGTTAATACTATGAAATGAATTATTGCCGATTATGGCAAAGCAATTAAGCCCCAATGAACCATCATGTCAGTGACTGGAATTAGCAGAAATTCTACACACAGCAAACCGACCAGCGTCATGACAATGGTATAAGGTAATGCCATCATCACCATGCGACCATAAGATAAACGAATTAATGGCGATAATGCCGAAGTCAACAGGAATAGAAATGCCGCTTGCCCATTAGGTGTGGCGACAGAAGGTAGATTAGTGCCGGTATTAATCGCAACTGCCAGATATTCAAATTGTTTATGTGAAATTAGCCCCTCTTGCAGAGCTGCTCTCGCTTCATTGATATAAACCGTACCAACAAACACGTTATCTGATACTGATGAGAGCAGGCCATTAAATAGATAGAATAGGGAGAGTTGAGAAGTTTCAGAAACCTGTAATACGAACTGAATAAATGGCGTAAACAGTTGCTGGTCAACGATGACGGCAACGATAGAAAAGAATACCGTGAGTAATGCGGTGAATGGTAGCGCCTCTTCAAATGCTTTACCCAGTGCATGTTCTTCGGTAATACCACAGAACGACGTGGTTAGAATGATGACTGAAAGGCCGATCAAACCAACTTCTGCCAGATGAAACGCCAGCGCGACAATGAGCCATATCCCGATCAGCGCTTGAGCAATAAGCTGCGCTTTTTCTTTGCGTGTTCTTTTTGCGCTGGTTTTTTTATCATAATCTTCCAATACTTGTCGGACGCGTTCTGGCAATTCTGCACCATAACCGAACAGCTTAAAGTGTTCGACCAGAAAACAGACTAACAGTCCGCAAATAAAGACAGGTAAGGTAACCGGAGCCATGCGAATAAAGAAGGTAACAAAATCCCAATTAACGTTTTTGGCGATAATCAGATTTTGTGGTTCTCCGACCATCGTCATCACACCACCGAGGGCAGTACCTAAACCTGCATGCATCATCAGACTGCGCAAAAAAGCACGAAATTGTTCAAGCGTTTGTTTCTTTTTTGCTGTGTCAATATGATGGTCATGTTTAGAATTAATGACATCATGCTGATTAGTAATAAAGTTGTTGTAAATGGAATAGAAGCCAAGGGAGACACTAATGACCACCGCGATAACGGTCAGGGCATCAAGAAATGCCGACAGAAATGCGCTAGCCAAGCAGAATGCCAAGGCAAGCATACGCTTAGATTTTATGGAGAGCAGGAGTTTAGTGAAAGCAAATAATAGTAATTGCTTCATAAAGTAAATTCCTGCGACCATAAATATCAGCAACAGTACAACTTCCAAGTTATTAGCAATTTCGTGACCAACTTGTTGAGGCGAGGTCATGCCGATGATGACTGCTTCAATTGCCAACAGGCCGCCCGGTTGTAACGGGTAACATTTAAGGGCCATTGCTAAAGTAAAGATAAATTCGATAACAAGCAGCCAGCCTGCGACGAATGGGTTAATAAAGAAAAATATCAATGGGTTGGTGATGAGAAAGATGATAATAGCTAGCTTATACCAATCTGGCGAGTTGCCGAGAAAGTTTTTTACCGCTGTTTTTAGGATACTGGTTTCCATTGCAATTAAAGTTCCTCTAAAATTCGTAAGATTGTGTTCTTTAAACAATAGTACGCTTTAATACAGAATATTTTAAGGGAAATGAGGTGTAATTAAGCATTAGTACGCTTTTTTTCATGACCGCCTTTACGCTTTCTAGACTACATAGCTATATTGAAGTTGCGTATTCTGATATAATTTCATCTATTATTAGTTGAAAAAATCACGTTGGAATAACAAAAATATGGTCATTAAGGCTCAAAGTCCCGCAGGTTTTGCGGAAGAGTATATTATTGAGAGTATATGGAACGGCCGTTTTCCTCCTGGCTCCATTCTTCCGGCAGAACGTGAATTATCTGAGTTAATTGGTGTGACAAGAACTACCCTGCGTGAAGTATTGCAGCGTTTGGCACGCGATGGATGGTTAACTATTCAGCATGGCAAACCAACAAAAGTGAATAACTTTTGGGAAACATCGGGTCTTAATATTTTAGAGACTCTGGCCCGTCTTGATCACGATCGCGTTCCTGAGTTGATTGATAACCTACTGGCGGTGAGAACGAATATCGCAGCGATATTTATTCGCACCGCTTTTAGGCATAATCCGGGTAAGTCATTGGAAGTACTGGCAGAAAAAGAACAGGTGGAAGATAATTCAGAGTCATTTAGCGCGCTAGATTATGATATTTTCCGCGGTTTAGCTTTTGCTTCAGGTAATCCAATTTATGGCCTTATTATCAATGGGTTGAAAGGGCTATATACTCGTATAGGGCGTTATTACTTCTCTAATCCTGAGGCGCGTAAATTGGCGCTGAATTTTTATCAGCAACTGGTGATATTATGCCATGATAAATCCTACGATAATGTCATGGAATGTGTACGTAACTATGGTAAAGAGAGCGGTGTCATTTGGCACAGTATGCAAAGTACAATGCCAAGTGATTTATCTGAATTGTCGCTGATGTCTCGTTAGTCTTTTTACTTAATTCCAAGCCTTATCCGATCTATTAGTTTCAAATCAAAATTATTTTGAATTGGCCCGGTACAGAATGCTCTGTATCGGGAGTTTTGTTTCTTTTTTCTCATTCAATTTCAAGCCAATCGTTAACGTCTCTATTTCAGAATATTATTCTGAATATTTGGTTTTTATTTGAATTTTTATTTCGAGTAATTGATGGTTATTAGTATCTTGTGGTTGTTTAATTGATTCGCTTTTTTCGCCGAAAAACTTAGAATAATGAACTGATATGAAATAATTATCGTGCGATTTGTATCGTAATTATTTCCTTAATTTTATGATTTTAATGTTAATTTTTATAATTTGGCTATGTATAAATCACAAATAAATCTGTTGCATAAATGTAATCTAATTGTGACCTAAATCATAAATGTAGATTATTGACGTGACCGATGATTGTTCTATATTGGTTTTTTATAAACAGCATATTATGCTTGCCTAAAATTTTAAATCGTCTGGGGGTTATGATGAAAATCCTTGTTTTAGGTAGTGGTGTTATTGGTGTAACCAGTGCCTGGTATTTGGTACAGCAAGGTCATGAAGTCACTGTCATTGATCGCCAGGGAAGCGCTGCTGAGGAAACCAGTGCCGCTAATGCCGGGCAGATCTCGCCGGGATACGCGACTCCGTGGGGAGCGCCGGGTATTCCATTGAAAGCCATTAAATGGATGTTTCAACGCCATGCTCCATTGGCTATTCGTCCTGATGGATCGTTGTTTCAGTTACGCTGGATGTGGCAGATGTTGCGTAATTGCGATGCCAGTCACTATGCGATAAATAAGAGCCGGATGGTACGATTGGCAGAATACAGCCGTGACTGTATCAAACAGTTGAGGGCAGATACCGGTATTCAATATGAAGGGCGTCAAGGGGGTACGCTTCAGTTATTCCGTACTAATAAGCAGTTTGATAATGCCGTGAATGATATAGCGGTTCTTGAACAGGAAGGGGTTCCTTACAATTTATTAACGGCAGATAAACTGGCGACAGTAGAGCCGGCATTGGCGCATGTCGCTCACAAATTGACGGGGGGCTTACAATTACCGAACGACGAAACGGGCGATTGTCAGCTTTTCACCAAAGAATTGGCAAAAATGGCGGAAGCGGCGGGCGTAAGGTTTCTGTTTAATAAACAGGTCAAACAATTATTGGTGGAAGGGCATCGAATTACCGGCGTTCAGTGCGAAGATGGCGTTATGACAGCAGACAACTATGTTGTTGCTATGGGCGCCTATTCAACAGAATTGTTAAAAGGTCTGGTCAAAATCCCAGTATATCCACTGAAAGGTTATTCATTAACTATGCCTATTGTCGATGCGGAACGGGCTCCGGTATCTACTGCATTGGATGAAACATATAAAATTGCGATTACCCGGTTTGATAACCGTATTCGTGTGGGCGGAATGGCAGAAGTTGTAGGCTTCAATTTGGATCTGCTTAAAGCACGCTATGAAACATTGAAAATGGTGGTACAAGACCTTTATCCAGGCGGCGGCGATATCACTGAGACTCGTTTTTGGACGGGATTACGTCCAATGACGCCGGATGGTACCCCGATTGTTGGTCCGACTGAATATCACAATCTCTATCTAAATACAGGGCATGGTACATTGGGATGGACAATGGCATGTGGTTCTAGTCAGTTGCTGGCTGATATTATTTCGGGTAAAAAGCCCGCCATTGCATCTGATGATTTGTCAGTATTTCGTTATATTAATGGTTTTAATGCAAAATTGGCGCCATTTAGCCATCAATTACACACTGAACTGAGAGGCTAATAGAGTATGCCACGTCCAATTTCGGCAACGATCCATCTTGATGCATTGGAAAATAATCTGGCGATTATTCGTAATAAGGTCGGTAATAGTAAGATCTGGGCTGTTGTCAAAGCAAATGCTTATGGGCATGGTCTGAGTTGCGTATGGCAATATCTTGATCAGGCAGATGGATTTGCTTTACTTGATTTTAATGAGGCGATTTTATTACGGGAGCAGGGGTGGCAAGGGCCAATTTTGCTATTGGAAGGATTTTTTAAACCCGAAGATTTGTCGATAATTGATGAATATCGGTTAATAACAGTAGTGCATAGTCATTGGCAACTGAAAGCAATAGAGATGGCCAATTTGAGTAAGCCGATCGATATTTATCTCAAACTCAATAGCGGTATGAATCGATTGGGATTTCCTGCGGATCAATATAGAACGGTTTTATCATCGGCAAAGCGCATCCGGCAAATTGGGCAAATAACATTAATGTCACATTTTGCCAATGCGGATAATAAGGAAATTGGCGTTACTGAGCAGCTTAACGTTATTAATTCGGTCAGTCAGGGATTGGATATTTCTCAATCTCTGGCTAATTCAGCCGCTTCTTTATGGTATCCGCAAACTCATAGAGATTGGGTACGTCCTGGTATTGTGCTATATGGCGCCTCACCGAGTGGAAAGTGGAAAGATATTGCCGATATTGGATTGAAAGCAGTGATGAGTCTGCAAAGTGAAATTATTGCCATTCAGAATCTCAAAGCAGGAGACAAAATCGGTTACGGCAGTCAATATACCGCGCCAGGCCCTATGCGAGTCGGTACAGTTGCCTGTGGCTATGCTGATGGTTATCCCCGTCGTGCAATGACGGGAACGCCGATTATTGTCGATGGCGTTAGGACCCAAGTATTAGGTACCGTATCAATGGATATGTTGTCGGTGGATTTAACGCCTTGTCCGCAGGCCCAAATTGGCAGTTCTGTTGAATTGTGGGGGCAAAACTTGCCGGTGGATGATGTGGCCGGGATTCCTGGCACGATTGGCTATGAATTATTATGTGCATTGGCAGATCGGGTTCCGGTATCTATATGTCGTTAAATACCTGAATGCCGTTAAATACCAGACGGCGTGTCAACAAATAGTAGTTAGCGTCTGGTATTGTTGCGGGAAATAAATTACCGTTTTCGCTAAATTAATATATTTTTGTTTGATGTAATCTGTCTATTTTTGTCAGAAAAATTGGGGGGGCATTAAACATATTGTGCTCTTTAAGAAAAATGGGACATTATTACTTGGAAATGAGGGAAATGATCTTTTACACTTGATAATAGCTAATCGCATAATTGTTTTAAGGGAAATAGTTAATCATGATCAACAAAGCTAAAATTTTAACCACAGTCGTCGCTTTTGGTCTTTCTTCATCTTTAGCTTATGCGGGGCAGTGGTCAATTGGCGCCTCTGTTTTGGCTGAGGCATCACCTTATAAGGGAGTAAAAAATAAAGATAAAGTGTTTTTTGTTCCAATGGTTAATTATGAAAGTGACAATTTCTATTTTCATACTTTAGCCGCCGGGTACTATTTGTGGAATCAACCAAAAGATCAACTATCTTTAGATGTCTATTATTATCCTCAAAGTTTCCGTCCAAAAGATAATGAAGATAAGCAGATGAAAAGGCTGGATCGTCGCCATGATACAATGATGGGCGGTTTTAGCTATCGTCATATTGAAGATTGGGGAACGCTGCGTAGCTCTTTTGCTGCGGATACTTTGAGTAAAAGTAAAGGCATAACGATTGATCTGGCTTATTTGTATGAATTTAAAAGTGATGATTGGTCATTACAACCAGGGTTAGGTGTAGTTTGGAATAGTAAAAAACAAAATCGTTATGAGTATGGCATCAAAGATAATGAATCGCGCCGTAGCGGATTAGAAAAATATACTCCAGATGATAGCTGGATTCCCTATGTGGAATTATCTGCCAATTATAAATTTAACCAGGCATGGTCTGCATTTATGATGGGGCGTGTTGAGCGTTTACCGAGTGAAATTAAAGATAGCCCGATGGTTAATAAGTCATATTCAAGTATTGTCTGGACAGGTATTACATACAGTTTTTAATTGCTCGTAGCAATAATATCGAATAGAGACTGAATTCACTAGGTAGTATTCAGTCTTTTTGATGTGAATGAGTGAGATATTTACTGATAGTCTTTCCGGCAACGGATTAAAACTGAAAGGTGGGCTGGACTATCATCTTTAGAAATTAATGGATTATGGATACGCGCTGTTTCTACACAAATCATATTTTTATAACCTTCATTACACATATCTTTCATGCTGTTCGATAGTTGGGCGCCTGGATTCCAGCATACAACATCACTGTGATGATAATGGTGAATTTCAATTGTTCGTTTCAGCGATTTATCCCTTATCAGATTAAAATCTTCTGGCTCGGTATAAATATGATCAGTACGACCGTTGAAAATAAAATCTTCTGTTGCTGTGTATTGCTCTTTATCAGCAACGGCATCAATAAAATGTTTACCTAAACCACTGACTGAAATTTGATTAATATCGCCTATATTCAAATAAGTGTGTAGGGCGCAGGTGGCTTGATAATCACCATAGGTTTCCAGCTCCACTTCACAGGTTTCACACAGTTTGAAACGGGCAATCAAGGTAAAATCATGAGGCCACAATTTATGGGTATATTCATTGTCTCTCAGCGTGAAAGTTAATATGACGCCATTTTCATGTTCATTATGTGCGCTAAATTCCCAGGGAAGAATTCTGGCAAAACCGTGACTTGGCGCTCTTGAGGAACCAAACCAAGGCCAACAAATAGGAATGCCGCCGCGGATAGCCGTGCCTGCTGCAAATGCGGTTTTCTTGCTTAACCACAACCCCGGTTCCTCACCACTAGGTTGCCAGGCGATGAGATGCGCCCCTTGCAGACTGATTGCGCCACGAACTTTAGGATGAGAGACGACTATCAGTGGGAAGCCATCTATATTTCGTTGACTAATAGCTGGAGAAATCTGTTCTGCAACCGGTAATGAAAAGATTCTATCGTTCATCCGCATAACCTTTGAACCAAAACTGGGAGATGGCATGGCCCCAAGAATAACGCATGTTGTGCACAGATTGAAACAAAAGAGCTGCCGGGGAAGGGCAGCTCTTTTCAGCAAGGAAGTTACTCAGTTATTTAGCGATGTGAGCAATCAGATCCAGAACTTTGTTAGAGTAACCGGTTTCGTTGTCGTACCAGGAAACCAGTTTCACAAAGTTGTCGTTCAGGGCGATACCCGCTTTAGCGTCAAATACAGAAGTCAGTTTTTCGCCATTGAAATCGTTAGATACGACGTCATCTTCGGTGTAGCCCAGAACGCCTTTCAGTTCACCTTCAGCAGCATCTTTGATCACGCCACAAATTTGTTGATAAGTGGCTGGTTTTTCCAGACGCACGGTCAGGTCAACAACCGATACGTTAGGAGTAGGAACGCGGAAAGCCATGCCGGTCAGTTTACCGTTCAGCTCAGGGATAACTTTACCAACAGCTTTAGCTGCGCCGGTAGATGATGGGATGATATTTTGAGCAGCGCCACGACCGCCACGCCAATCTTTCGCAGAAGGACCGTCAACGGTTTTCTGAGTTGCTGTTGTTGCGTGAACCGTGGTCATCAGACCTTCAACAATGCCGAATTTATCATTGATAACTTTAGCCAGCGGCGCCAGACAGTTAGTGGTACAAGAAGCATTAGAAACGATGTCCTGGCCTGCATAAGTTTTGTGGTTAACACCCATAACAAACATAGGCGTGTCATCTTTGGATGGGCCGGTCAGAACAACTTTTTTCGCACCAGCGGCAATGTGCTTACGTGCGGTTTCGTCAGTCAGGAAGATACCTGTTGCTTCTGCAACAACATCAACATCCACTTCATTCCATTTCAGGTTAGCTGGATCTCTTTCTGCTGTAACGCGGATAACTTTGCCGTTAACAATCAGGTGGCCGTCTTTTACTTCAACAGTGCCGTTGAAGCGACCGTGAGTTGAATCGTATTTCAGCATGTAAGCCATGTATTCGGCGTCCAACAAATCGTTGATTGCAACGATTTCGATGTCTGAACGTTCTTGTGCAGCACGGAAAACAATACGGCCAATACGACCAAAACCGTTGATACCTACTTTGATAGTCATAGTGTTCCACCAGCTATTTTTTAGTGAATTAAAAATTATTACTAAAGTTACCAAAACCTTGCCAGCCGTCAAGCGGAATCGTGTCAATAGCTGAAAAACTTAGCTTTGAGCTCACCATTTAGACGCTTGCTATAGGGTACTGGCAAATCGAGCCGCCCATCATTATCAAGGCGTAGACAGATATTGAAAGTTAATTGGTTAGATATGCGAGTCACATCACAAACTAGTAGGATAAACCGATCCAGTTAACCGCGGAAAATAAATTCCACTGCTGTAATGTTAATCTTTTGTTATAATTAATCAATTTTATTGAAAGCATGAGTCCTATTATTAAGGTGGTCGTTATGGCTAAGAATCCTGATGTTTCCCTTTATGAAGAACTTACTGATATTCAGCGTCATGTAACCCAGAATGCCGGGACAGAGCCGCCATTTTCAGGGAAATTGCTACATAATAAGAAAAGCGGCGTGTATCATTGTTTATGCTGTGAGCAGCCGTTATTTGTGTCCGACACTAAATTTGATTCTGGTTGTGGCTGGCCGAGTTTTTACCAGCCTGTTACTCATGATGCAGTGCAGTATCTTGATGATGATAGTCACAATATGCATCGTATTGAGGTACGTTGCAGTCATTGCAACGCTCATTTGGGACATGTGTTCCCTGATGGTCCGCAACCGACAGGAGAACGTTTTTGCATCAATTCGGCTGCATTAAGCTTTACTGATGAAAATACAGGCGAGAAAACAGTCGGTTAATCGTTTTTATTATTGCGGACATAATCTTAATTTACGCGAAAAATCGTTTCAGCTAATTCTGGAAAATAATGAGGAAATATCAATGGAACTGGATGATCTGTTATCTGTAATGACACCAGAAATATATCAACGCTTGGTTCAGGCAGTAGAACTGGGTAAATGGCAGGATGGTGTACCTCTAACGGTAGAGCAGAAAGAGCATAGTTTGCAAATGATTATGTTATGGCAATCAAGGCATAACCATGATCCGCAACATATGACGATTGGTACTAATGGTCAGTTGGTGATGAAGAGTAAACAAGAACTGAAAACGATCTTTCAGTCTGAGAGGGTGGCAACATTCAAGCCATAATCTTTCGCAAGTAGGTGATGAAAAGGCTGAGTGTGTAAACTCAGCCTGGCCTTGGATTGATATCAGAGAAGAGCGCCTTCTAGTTGAGCAAGTTCTATCAATATAGCGCCTTTCTCTGTTATCTCTTTGAATGCTGATTGGCTATCATTTGGGCTGAGGTTAACCCCTCGACAACCATCGGTAATGACCCAAGTTTCATAACCTAATGCCAACGCATCCAGCGCGGTAAACTTCACGCAATAATCGGTAGCGATACCGATAATAAACAGGCGTTCAATTTGCTGTGCTTGCAGCCAGTCATCAAGCCGAGTTTTACTCTGATGACCGTTGTCAAAGAAAGCACTGTAGCTATCGATCTGTGGATTTTCACCTTTGTGGAAAATTTCAACAATTGCCTGCTTGTTTAGCTGTGGATGGAAATCAGCGCCGGGCTGACCTTGAACACAGTGTACCGGCCACCAAACTTGCGGAATACCGTTTAATATACCGATATCGCCGATCTTTTGGCCGGAATTTACTGCAAAGCTCATATGTTCAGCAGGGTGCCAATCTTGGGTGGCAATAATGCTGATATTGTGTTTCAGACAAATATCAATTGCCTGATTTGCTGCAACAATGACTTGTTCGCTCTCTTCTACGGCTAAAGCGCCGCCGGTACAGAAGTCATTCTGTAGATCAATAAGTAATAGGGCTGTTTTCATCTCTTTCCTTGATTATTTATCGGTATAACTTAATTCACCACGTAAATTCTGTTGCATTAAATAACGAATTTTTTCATTGCCATAGGGTTGACTGAGTAAATAGTGCAACTTAGTTAAAGTTGCTTCAAAAGTCATATCGTAGCCGCTTATTACCCCTGCTTCGGCCAGAGCATGGCCCGTTGCATAACCGTCCATATTGACTCGGCCGGAAATGCATTGAGTCAAATTAACAACTACGATCCCTCTCTCTGTTGCCTGTTTTAGCTCTTTCAATAATTCAGGGTGTTGAGGTGCGTTTCCGACGCCATACGAGCGCAGGATGAGAGCCTTAACCGGCTGCATTAAAATATTATTCACAACCTGACTGGAAAGGCCAGGATAAATGGTGATTACGCCAATTGGCTGAGGGGTAATCTGATGAGTAATAAACTCTCCGTGGCTGGCAGGGGCAAAACATGTATTGAAGGTTTTGATGTTAATACCGACTTCCATTAATGGAGAACAGTTTGGCGAAGCAAAAGCATCGAAACCATCGGCATGGGCTTTGACGGTCCGGTTCCCACGAAACAGTTTATTATTGAAAAACAGGCTGACTTCGTTCACTGGGTAATTAGCGGCAAGATAAAGCGCATTCAACAAGTTTGTCTGCCCATCGGAGCGCAGTGCTTCCAGTGGGATTTGCGACCCAGTGACAATGACGGGCTTACCCAGATTCTCAAACATAAAGGAGAGGGCTGATGCGGTAAATGCCATTGTATCCGTACCATGCAGGATCACGAACCCATCATAATCATGGTAGTTTTCTCGGATATCATCAGCGATAAATTGCCAGTCTTCTGGGGTCATATCAGAAGAATCAATCAGTGGTTGATGTTCACGGATGGTGAATGTCGGCATTTCTGGTCGATGGAATTCGGGCATCTTTGTTAATTGGCGTTGTAAATGCCCGGAAACGGGAATGTATCCCTGAGATGAGTGTTGCATCCCAATGGTTCCGCCAGTATAGACGACGTAAATAGACTTCTTCTGCATGATTGCACCTCATAAAAAGATCAGCAGGATTATAGGAGTATTACAGAATAAAAAAAGCCTGGCAGGGATCTGTCAGGCTAAATTAATCGAGCTATTGCTGGAATCATGCATTGTTATGAGTTGCTTAGCGAATATCTCCGCAATTTAAACAGAATGCATAACGATTTTGCGGATCATTCAAATGGCGATAGAACTCACTTTGTTGTTTCACTTCCTGAGCCGCTTGAGCCAACGGCGCGGGGAGCCAGGCTTGAATCGCTTCCGGTACGATAGCTTGCGCGGTTGCTGTCAACTGGCTCATCAGCAACTCACTGAATGACATTTCAGGCTGCATCCAGTCAAGTTCTGGGGTGTCCAATTTTGCCAATTCAGCCGCCTTAGTGACTGCATCGTCGAAATCCCCTAATTGGTCGACCAATCCATTGGTCTTAGCATCATGACCAATCCACACATGTCCCTGAGCAATTTTATCGACTTCTTCCCGTGTTTTGTGGCGTGAATTGGCAACAAGGCCGATAAAGTTGTTATAGCCATTTTCGATATTAAGCTGCATCAGCTCTGAGAACTCTTTGCTGAGTCCTTTGGTAACAGAAATACCTGCGAATGGTGTCGTGGAAACGCCATCAGTGTGGATACCGATATGTTCCAGACTGTTTTCATACGTGGTGATAACACCGAAGATACCGATAGAGCCCGTCAACGTACTTTGGTTTGCGATGATGTAGTTAGATGGCGTAGAGATCCAGTAACCACCGGATGCCGCCATTCCCCCCATAGAAACCACCACAGGCTTATTGGCTGCACGTAGCGCGGCCAGTTCGGTGCGGATAACATCAGAAGCGCTCACACTGCCGCCGGGGCTGTTTACTCGCAGAATAACGGCTTTGATATTATCATCCAGACGAGCTTGACGAATCTGAGCGGCGGTTGTGTCACCCCCAACCATACCTGGAGTCTGCTGCCCATCGACAATTGCGCCTTGTGCGACAATAACGGCGATATTGCCTTTAGATGATGATTTGCCTTCCACCAATTGCGGCGCATAATCATAAATGCTGATAGCATTGAAGTGACGGTTTTTTTCGTCCCAACCAAAGGCTTTTGTCATGTCGCTTTCAATGACATTGCGTGACGCAACATAATCGACCAGTTTGTGTTTAAGCGCATATTGCGCATTGTCTCCGCCAACAGCGCGTAAGTTGGCAATCATCTGATCAGCGCCTGGGAATACCTGATCAACAGTGAGTTTGCGGTTGGTAGCGACAGTATTGAGGTAGTTGTTCCACAGACCGTTGACCCAACGGCTATCAGCTTCGCGGGCATCGGGGGACATATCATCACGCATAACCGGTTCAACGGCCGATTTATACGTGCCGACGCGGAAAATATGCGCGGTAACTTTCAGTGAGTCCAATAGGGATTTGTAATACAGGTTATTGGTTGAATAGCCATAAAGGCCAACCGTTCCTTGTGGCGATAGATAGATTTTATCGGCAAAGGTAGCCAGGTAATATTGCGACTGATTATAACTGTCACTGATAGCATAGATCGGTTTACCGGAAGTTTTAAACTCATTAATTGCCTTACCGATATACTGCATAGATGGCTGATCGGCGCCGATAAAGTCATCAAGTTTCAGCACCAATCCTGTGATTTTGTTATCGATTTTTGCCTGGCGAATGCTATCAACAATATCAAACAGGGAGTTTTCCTGGAATTTGTTGCTGGATGCGCCAAACAGTTCACGGCTCAATTGAGTCAATGGAGTACGGTTAGAGACCTGATCCACAATAACACCGGTGAGATTGACATATAATGCTCCCCGATAACTATCTGCTGTTTTGTTTGGTTGTTGATAGAGCAGAAAACCGCCAACGACAACCAGAATCAGCATGATAAAAATCAGGTTTGAAATGACTTCCCGAATAAAATTTAATAATCGCCAACTCCATTTAAATAATCTTGCGATCAACTTCCATAAAATACGCATATCATCTCCAAAAATAGGATCAAGTGAAGCTATCCTAATGAGCAGACAGGTAAATGTCAGCTTCAAATCGTGGCATATTGCCTGAAAAGACAGCTTTAGGGCTTTTATTTGTTAACAAATAAACAGAAAATGTTAGCTTATAACAAAATACATTATCTAGGAGAGAAAAGATGGACGCATTAGAACTTTTGTTGAACAGACGTTCAGTATCACGTTTAACAACCCCGGCGCCTCAAGGTGACGCATTGCAGCGTATTCTGGAGGCGGGAATGAGAGCGCCTGATCATGGCGCATTACGTCCGTGGCATTTTATTGTCATGCAGGATGAAGGTATTGAACGGTTTAGTCGATTACTTCATCAAGCCGCCATTGATAGCCAGCTTGGCGCTGAGGCGGAAGAAAAAGCGAAAAGCGCGCCTTATCGTGCGCCATTAATCATCGCTGTTATTGCAAAAGTGGCTGAGAATTCCAAAATACCTGAGTGGGAGCAGGTGGTTTCCGCTGGTTGTGCTGTACATGCGATGCAAATGGCTGCTGTGGCTCAAGGGTTTGGCGGTATCTGGCGTACCGGCCCGTGGATTGATGATAATACCGTGCGTGCCGGTTTGGGTTGTTGTGAACATGACAAAATCGTGGGTTTTCTCTACCTTGGAACGCCTGCGCTAAGAGCGCCAAATAAGGTTACTCCGCCTGATATGACCAATTTTGTCAGCTACTTGTAACCGAGGTCTGTTATGTCAACAGAAGTTCGCCTTACCCAATATAGCCACGGTGCTGGATGCGGTTGTAAAATTTCACCAAAAGTTTTGGAAACCATTCTGCATAGTGAGCAGGAGAAGTTTCTTGATCCTCACTTACTGGTTGGTAATGAAACCCGTGATGATGCTGCGGTTTATGATATTGGCAACGGTACCGGCATTGTCAGTACGACAGATTTCTTCATGCCGATTGTCGATGATCCCTTTGATTTTGGGCGCGTTGCCGCCACAAATGCTATCAGCGATATTTATGCGATGGGCGGTAAGCCCATTATGGCGATAGCTATTTTGGGATGGCCTATCGATAAATTGGCGCCGGAAATTGCCCGTAAGGTGATTGAAGGCGGCCGAGCTGCGTGTAAAGGGGCCGGGATTGCACTGGCGGGAGGGCACTCTATTGATGCGCCTGAACCTATTTTTGGTTTGGCTGTAACCGGTATCGTTAATATTGACCGAGTGAAACAGAACAGCGCAGCGCAAGCGGGTTGCCAGCTATTTCTGACCAAGCCGCTTGGAATCGGCGTATTGACCACGGCGGAGAAAAAAGGCTTGCTGTTGCCTGAACATCAGGGCGTCGCGATAGAAACCATGTGCCGCTTAAATAAGTTGGGGGTGGATTTTGCTGAGGTGGCGGGTGTTACAGCAATGACCGATGTAACCGGGTTTGGTCTTTTAGGGCATTTGAGTGAAATTTGTGAAGGATCGGGGGTTCAGGCCACTCTCCATTTTGCAAAAGTGCCTAAACTGCCGGAAGTGGAATCTTATATTGAAAAGGGTTGTGTTCCGGGGGGAACCGGGCGTAATTTTGATAGTTACGGTCATCTTATTGGTGAAATGACAGAACTTCAGCGCAAACTGTTATGTGATCCACAAACATCTGGTGGCTTGTTGTTGGCTGTTTTACCGGAGGCTATAGACGAAGTGAAAGCGATTGCACGATGCCATGGCATCGAACTGACCGCGATTGGCGAATTGTCTGAGCAACAGCCAGGCAGAGTACTCATTGAGGTCAATGAATAACACCCATGCGGCTTTTTATTGCAGAAAAACCTAGCCTAGCCAGGGCGATTGCCGATGTTTTACCAAAACCGCATCGCCGTGGCGATGGCTTTATCGCTTGTGGCGATAACCAGTTTGTTACCTGGTGTATCGGGCATTTGTTGGAACAGGCGGAGCCTGATGCTTATGACAGCCGTTTTGCCCGTTGGTCATTAGTTGATCTTCCAATCATTCCTGAAAAATGGCAGTTAAAACCTCGACCTTCTGTTGAGAAGCAGCTCAACATCATCCAGACATTGCTGAAAAAAGCCGATGAAATAGTGCACGCCGGTGACCCGGATCGAGAAGGGCAACTGTTGGTGGATGAGGTTCTGGATTTTTTGAAATTGGATGATGTGAGACGAAAAAATGTTTTCCGTTGCTTGATAAGCGATCTAAATCCACAGGCGGTGACCAGAGCTATTGAGCGGTTAAGAGATAACCGGGATTTTGTTCCGCTATGTGTTTCAGCTCTCGCCAGAGCCAGAGCTGATTGGTTGTACGGCATTAATATGACCCGTGCTTATACCTTGCTTGGCCGCAATGCGGGGTATCAGGGAGTATTATCTGTCGGGCGGGTTCAGACCCCGGTTTTGGGGTTAGTGGTTCGCCGGGATGAAGAGATTGAGCACTTCGTACCGAAAGATTTTTTTGAGGTGAAAGCGCATATTGTTACGCCGAAAGATGAACGTTTTATCGCTATCTGGCAACCAAGTGAATCTTGTATTGATTTTTTGGATGAAGAAGGGCGATTGATCCACCGGCCTCTGGCTGAACACGTTGTAGCCAGAATAACCGGTCAACCAGCCTATGTGACCTCTTATCAGGATAAGCGGGAATCTGAAGTCGCGCCTTTGCCGTTTTCATTATCTTCTTTGCAGATTGAAGCGGCTAAGCGTTTTGGCTTAAATGCGCAGCAAGTGTTGGACATTTGTCAGCGATTATATGAAACACATAAGCTAATTACTTATCCCCGTTCTGATTGCCGTTATTTGCCTGATGAACACTTTGCCGGTCGTCATGCGGTGCTTAACGCGATATCTATTCATGCAAAAAATCTGTTGCCGCAAGAATTACTGGAAATAGATAGAAAGAATCGTTGTTGGGACGATAAAAAGGTTGATGCTCACCATGCAATTATCCCTACAGCACGAAGTAGTCATATAAATCTGACCGATAACGAGGCTAATATTTATGGTTTGATTGCCAGACAATATTTGATGCAATTTTTCCCGGATGCCATATTCCGTAAATGTGTTATTGAATTAGAAATTGCGGGTGGAAAATTTATTGCCAAAGCTCGTTTTCTTGCTGAGGCAGGTTGGAGAACGTTGCTTGGTAATAAAGAGCGTGATGAAGAGAATGATGGAACGCCATTACCCGTTGTTGCTAAAGGCGATGAATTATTGTGTGAAAGAGGAGAGGTGGTAGAGCGCCAAACTCAACCTCCGAAACCATTTACTGATGCAACTATCCTTTCCGCTATGACAGGAATTGCCCGTTTTGTACAGGATAAGGAACTGAAAAAAGTTCTTCGTGCAACAGATGGACTGGGGACGGAAGCAACACGGGCTGGCATTATCGAATTGCTGTTTAAACGGGAGTTTCTTTATAAGAAAGGGCGTCATATTCATGCAACACCTGCGGGTAGAGCGTTGATTCATGTATTGCCAGATATGGCCGCTTTACCGGATATGACCGCCCATTGGGAGTCCCGATTAACGCAAATCAGCGAAAAACAGTTTCGTTATCAAGATTTCATGGGGCCGCTTGAGGAGATATTGCAGCAATTAATTTGGCAGGCTAAACAGAACCGTAATTTAACGGCTTTTCGTGACTTACCACCATTGCCGGTTAAAGATAAAAGAGGGAAAAAAACGAAAACAATAAAAAATACTAAAACGGCTGCGCCATAGGGCGCAGCAATTATTAGCGTTATTTTAAAATAAACGATTGATATTCGACGTTAATAGAATATCAAATTTTAAATTCTGCCCAAACAGGGGCATGGTCCGATGGTTTCTCCATCTCACGGATTTTATAGTCAATACCTGTTGCGATACAGCGCTCCGCCAAGGGTTTACTTGCAAGCAGTAAATCAATACGTAGCCCTCGATTATCATCGAACCCTTTGGAGCGATAATCAAACCAGGAAAATTGGTCGTTACATTCAGGATTGAGATGGCGGAATGTATCAATCAGGCCCCAATTTTTCAGGCGCGCCATCCAATCTCTCTCTTCTGGCAGGAAGGAACATTTACCAGTTTTTAACCAGCGTTTTTGGTTGTTCTCGCCAATTCCGATATCCAGATCTGTCGGGCTAATATTCATATCACCCATAATAATCACTTGTGATTGAGGGGTTAAGTTTTGCTCCAGGTAGTTTTGCAGATCCTGATAAAATTTCTCTTTTGCCGGAAATTTCACTGGATGCTCACGGTTTTCTCCCTGTGGAAAATAGCCGTTAATAACGGTCAATGGCCCGTGCGGGGTCTCCATTTCCGCCATGATAACACGGCGTTGAGCATCTTCATCATCCCCTGGAAAACCACGATGTACAGCAAGAGGCGCCTGGCGCGTTAACAGTGCGACGCCGTAATGGGCTTTCTGGCCGTGATAAAATACATGATAGCCAAGTTCTCTAACCTCTTCTAAAGGGAACGCTTCATCATGAACTTTTGTTTCCTGTAAGCCGATAACATCGGGTCGATGCTGCTCGACGATCGCAGCTAACTGATGGGGGCGGGCACGTAATCCATTAATATTAAAAGAGATAAATTTCATCTTTTACAGCCATCCAGTAAAAAGACACAGCAACAATAGTAACAGATGGATCTTAAAAAGTAACTATTGACAATGGTCAGCACGAAATAGTAACGGGTCCCCTAATATTATAATTTGTTGTGGAAAATATAATAATTTGTGGTGAGAAAGAGCCTCAGTTAGACCGTTTTTATCTCAAGTGTTACAAAAATTGATTACTGAAAAATGTAGAACCCTATCCTAATCTTTGATAGAAAATTGAGCTCGTTAGTAATGTTTATATTTTCTAATGGTTGATTGGTTAAGATTAATTTTTGAACCATGATAAACATGAATAATAGAGTTTATTGAGCCACCTATGTATTGAACATACGCTTTTTTTATGTGGTATATGTTTGAGAAGTATTTGTTTTTTTGTACAAAATTTATGCCTTCACAGTATCAAACTTGATTTAGCTGTCATTTGGTGAAGGCTATTTCAAAGAAATTATTTTAGCCACAGGTTATATAGGAACGGTGAATTATGTTTTTTTCTCGTAAATTAGAAGCATTCATGGCAGTGGTGGAAAATGGTTCTTTAAGTAAAGCGGCAAGAGTGATGAACCGTACAACTCCTCCAGTAGCTAAATCAATCAAAGACTTCGAGGCAACATTAGGGAAGCGCCTTTTCAAAAGGGAGAAATTTGGGATGAGTCTGACTAAAGATGGTTTAGAATTATATAATGATCTTAAGGATCTTTATTTACAAGAAAAAGAAATAACTAAAAAACATATAAGTGGTAGTATATGTAACATAGTTAATATTTATTACGATTGGGGGAAAAACAAACATCTTATTTATTTATATAAAGCAGCTGACAGAAATAGCTCCCAGGTAAATATATTCCGGTTTAGTTATGATAACATTGAAGAAATAGTGGATTACGACGGCAACACGCTCATTCTGAGCTCAGAAAAGATACTAAGTGACCGTTTTAGTCTCATTCGTAAAATCAAAGGGCCTGAATTGGGAATTTGCTGCCGAAAAGAATTATTGGATATTGCTGGCGGCGATGTGATGCAATTGCTAAAGAGTAATACTTGGCTCTGTGATCCTGTACTTTATAAAAGTAGTTTCATTAAAAACCTGGAAGAAGAAGTTATTCAAAGTGGTGGAAAAGTAAATATGCGTCAGATGGATAATATGGGATGCTGCATGAATTTCATTTATTCCAGAGATTATATATTTATTACCGATTCTCATCCTGATGAATTGGAAGGAGGAGACGCTTTGAGTTTTGTTCCTATCGCAAAACCTGGCGCAGCAAATCAATGTTATATTTATAAGTCTAAATCACACTCAAGCGTACTTAATCGTTTTATCGATTCAGTCAATGACATGAGTTAAAATTCATCTACGCGGAGAAGATTATTGTAAGCTCCGCGTTGTTGTTATACGGAGATAATTATAAAGATTTTTCACTGTACCTAAATGATAAATTTATATCTATAATTCTTATTTGAATATTCCAAGTAAATATTTGGTAGTGGTGAGGAAAAATGGACTGTTCCTCGCCTTTTGGGGCAACATGTACTACCAGCCTGACATTATGATTCATTCTCGTCTGGTGTTTGGTACAAACCCATTGCGCATCACAAATTTGCATGGCTTTTGCCTTATTGCGTTAGCCGCGGTGTTGTAGTACTCCAAAAAATAATGTTAGCCTCCAAATAGTTTTCGGCAAAATTGGTAAACTCCTCCTGAGTGAGGGGTTTTTTGGTTTTTGGGTTGGTATAGGTCAGTGTGGGTTCTTGGACTGCCATTGCCACCAAATCCAGTTTGCCTTTAGTAACGATTGAAAAAGGGATAAGCGTTTTTCATCAACCTTGTGTTTTGCCTTCACCGGGATTATCAACTTGAGCAACTAAACCGCCTTGATATTTTGTGCCTTGTTGGAAATAAAATGGAATATAGCGGGTATTTTTCTCAAAAAAACGATTCTGGATCTGAATAAACAGCTTCTTTTTTATTCTGTTAAGCAACGACAAATCTTTTTTGATTGCGGAAAAATCATATTTCCCCGGTACGCTCTCCAATTGTTTCCAGCTATAAACAACTTGTACACCGCCAATGTCTTGATGTTCCAGCAGAGGACGTAATTGATTGAGCTCATCGGATGAAGTGTAGAGATAGTTCTGTGGTTTTTCTGCGAGTGCAGCAGTTGGTAGTAAACTAAAAATCAGAATGGCTGAGATGAGTTGTTTTAGCGCCATTATTATTTCCATCCTTAATTGTAAGGGAATGAGTAACAAGTTTATGACAGTTTAACAAGGCAGATAGTTCCATGACTTTATGAATTTATTTAACATCACAAAGTGACTTTATTGATTAATTGGTAATTATTTTCCGCGTCGTAGTACTCATTTACCTCTATCTTTGTCAATTAATTCTCATTAAGAACAAATGAGAATGTTATCAATCAATATCATATTAATTGGGATGGTTGCCGGTTTTTTTTAAGATATTTGGTCATTTATTGTTGAAATTTAATCAAAATTAAATGAACGCTATTTTGTAATAAAAAATTCTTGACTTTTTTATCGGCTAATTAAGGAGATTATCTTATCTATAAATGATTTATTTTGTTGTAGAAGATAAAGAATAAATGGTGGGTATATCAGCGTAACATACAAATTACACTTGCTCTGATAATACGTTGTCTGAATAGGTTAATCTAATGGCTAACTCTAAGGATAGTGAAAGGACAGATATCTTGAGAGAATATCAT
>NZ_JAZGJN010000220.1:0-26036 GCF_038085095.1 Photorhabdus sp. P32
CTATATAATCGCCGCTATTTGTCTTCATAATGATAATTTATTTCATATGATTTTATATAAGAATATTTAATGATCACAATATATATCCTTATTATTAAATGGTAATATTAAAAATTTATATTGGATTTGATTGATATAACTGTCAGAGTTGACAGTAGACTTTTAAGTGTAATTTTATAATTATAATTTTTGTTAATTAACCCTTGTGTGAGAACACAAATAGAGGTGCTTATTGTTAATAGGCATGAATTTATTCTCCATAGTTATTTATAAAGTAAATTGTTTCATTAATGAATTAATAGGAAAATTAGATATTGAGTTGATTGACTTTTTTATTTGTTAATGAAAATACCTTGTCATCATTATATGTTCTTCATATTAACCCAGACATAAGGGATAAAGTTGGTATGAAACTTGGTAAAAACATATTACAAACTATAGGTAATACTCCAGTAGTTATGTTGAATGGTAGATATACCAAAGGTATTAATGTCTTTCTCAAAATGGAGAATATTAACCCCAGCGGGAGTATTAAAGATCGTATTGCGGTTGCTATGTTGGAAAGGGCTGAGGCTCAGGGAGAATTAAGACCGGGGATGGTGGTTATTGAGCCATCATCGGGTAATACGGCAATTGGTTTGGCAATGGCATGCGCGGTTAAAGGTTATCGATTTATTGCGGTTTTGGACCGTATGGTGCCAGCAGCGAAGCGCGATAAAATAAAAGCATTTGGTGCGGAAATCATTTTCCTGCCAGAATTTGAAGCCGGAACGGATACTGTCAAATATCGCATTGATTTAACTAAAGAGATTATCAAAGCCTATCCGAATGCATTTAGTCCCATGCAATTTGAAAATCAGGTTAATCCTGATGAGCATTATCAATCCACGGGGCGTGAATTGTATGAAACCTTTGGCAATAATTTGACGGCTTGTTTTGCGACGGCAGGGAGCTGTGGAACTCTTACTGGGATTTCCCGCTATTTGAAAGAGAAAAATCCACAGGTGCGAATTTATGGTGTTGAACCTGTGGGGTCGATTATTTTCGGTGGTGAACCAGGAAAATATCTGGTACAAGGCGCGGGCCTGACATTTATACCTTCTATTCTGGATCGTAGCAATATCGATATTACCTTGAAGGTTGCAGATATTGATGCATTTCGTATAGCAAGAAAATTAGCCAGAAATGAAGGTATCTTAATTGGTGGAACGGGAGGTTGTGCGGTAAGCGCGGCATTAAATCACCTGGATGATTTTAAACCTGGAGATAATATTGTTGTCATTATTCCTGATAGTGGAGAACGTTATATCGACACAATTTATAATGATACTTGGTTATTTGAAAATAATTTCTCAGAATTAGTTGAGGAAAGTAAAGAAGAGCCTGAACTAGAAGAAATTATTACAAACATGGGGTGTACACTAAATGAGTTCTGATCGTATTTTGGTGATTTACTATAATCGCCTCTATAATCCTCTTATCATAAGGAGTCTTAAATCTAAGTATAAAGAGGTGATTGCTCTTTATATTGATGAGGGACAGGTGAGAGACATTGAAGATATTGAATTGGAATGCATGGTTGCAGGTGCTGATAAATTTATCTATAAAGATTATCGAGCGCAATATGCTGAACACTTCCTTACAAAAGCGATAAAAGCGAATGCTATTTATCAAAATGGTTATTTTCTCAGTGCTGCACTTTCCCGGCCTGCGATTGCAGAGGCGGCAGTTGAAGTAGCTAATGAGCTCAATATTGATTATATTGCCCATCAATTTAGGGGTAATGATCAAGTCAGAATGGATATGAATATAGAAATTCTGAATAAAATACCTATTGCTTCGTTGAGAGATTTTAAATACGACGAAAGTGTCGTAAATAGTTATGCTATGAATTATGGTATTCCTCAAGAATTTGGTTGTAATAACCCTTATTCTACCAGTGAAAATATATGGGGATTAAGTATCGAATGTGGTCCGTTGGCAGAACCAGAAATGTTAATTCCTGAAGATGTCAAAGAAAAATTATTTGAGCATGCATTATCGGCCACTGAACCAATATTGTTGTCATTAGGTTTTGAGAATGGGATACCGGTATCGATCAACGGTGAAAAGAAATCATTATATGAAATTATTGAAATATTAAATGAAATTGGTAAAAAGCTGTCAATTGGCATTTTTGATATTGTTGAAGATGGCATTGTCGGTTTGAAAACACGTGCAATTTATCAATCACCTGCTGCACATATCTTAATTACCGCTCATCGTGATTTAGAATGTTACTGTAGTAATCGTAACGAGAATTGGTTCAAAGAGACAATCGATAAAAAATGGGTTGAATTAGTTTATTCTGGGCTTTGGTATGATCCCTTATTAACGCATTTAAACCATTTTATTGATAGTATGAATCAAAATGTCAATGGTGAGATTAAGCTTGAATTAGGCTATAAATATGCCAACGTTTGTTCCCGTACTTCAAAGACGACTATCTATGATGATAGTTTAGCAATATATAATTGCGGGCATTTATATAGTCAAGATGATGCAGAAGGATTTGCAAAAATATTTAATATCCATACTAAGCAAAGTGCTAAATCTAAGATGAGGCAAATATTATGATTCAAGAATTATTAATGTGTAAACCTGACTTTTACGATATTGAATACGTTATTAATGATTGGATGGACCCTAATAATAGAGTTAATAAAAAATTAGCGCAGCAACAATGGGACTTTCTTTATGAACGACTGACTGAACGTGGCATCACTATTCGCACTATCGATCCTGTTAATGGTTTGCCTGATATGACATTCTCAGGTGATTGTGGCATGGTACATAATAATAAATTCCTTGCTAGTAATTTCCGGCACGCTGAACGCCAAGGGGAAAGTCAGTATTATATTGATTATCTGGCAAATCTAGATTATGAGATACATCGTGTTGATGAAGGTATCTATTTTGAAGGGCTTGGAGATGTTATCTATTGGGAGAATGATATCATATTTGGTTATGGTCCTCGCTCAGATAAAGAAGCAATAAATACAATTCAGAAAGTCTACCCAGAACTTAAAGTTAAAGGTGAACTGCATATTCAGGATAAGGCTTTTTTTCATGTGGCTTTAGCATTCTCATTTATTGACAAAGATACGGTTATTTACTACCCAGAGGCATTTACTAAAGAGAGTCAAGACTATATTATTGAAACGTTTGAACGTAGGATTTCAATTTCAGAGAATGACGCTAGGGAATTATTTTCCTGTAATAATATCCCAGTAGGTAAAGATATTCTCATGCATGATTGTTCTATAGAGGTTGAGCGTCAATTAAATAATTATGGTTACAATGTGGTTAAATGCGATATGAGTGAATTTTTAAAGAGTGGTGGTAGTTTGCGCTGCTTAGTATTAAAAATCAAATAATTATAATGGGAGGATAATAAGTCATGTATATTTTAGGTATAAATTCGGTTTACCATGAATCAGCAGTTTGTTTGTTGAAAGATGGAGAAACTATTTTTGCTATCGAGGAAGAACGGCTAAATAGAAGAAAACACGGAAAACCAGCAAATATTGATAACCCTGATGAGTTACCATTGGCTTCTATTGAAGTTGCATTGGACTTTGCGGGTATTAGCTTGGAAGATGTGAGTCATATTGGTTTTTCTATCGATCCGATAGAGCGAAGAAAATCAATCTTTATTGATGAAGTCACTCATGAAGGAAGTTGGGGAAGTGTATCGGGTGAATCTATTTTCTATCGCAAAACCACTTCAGTACCAGAAATTTTGCAATCAATGGGATTCCGTGGTCAATTTCATTGGGTTCCACATCACACAGCGCATGCGGCATCTGCTTATTTTGTTTCGCCATTTGATAAAGCGCTAACCTTATCGCTTGATGGTGTTGGAGAGGATAATACCGCAGGGGTATATCTGGGTGATGGCAATAGCCTGAAAAAAATTAAAACCATTGAATATCCTCATTCAATTGGTTTTATGTGGGAGAAATTAGCCGAGTTCCTAGGTTTCTCGGTATATGATGCCTGTAAAGTAATGGGAATGTCAGCTTATGGCAAGCCTGAAGGTTTTGTGCCGGCATTTCGAGAATTCGTTAAAATTTATGAGAAAGGTGAGTTTACTATCGATAACACCATTCTCAATTTCCGTAGCGGAGAATTTTCTAAATTAGAGTCCTTGTTTGGTATTGCGAAAAGAGTTCCTGGTGGAGAGGTGGCGCAGGAATATTATGATATTGCCGCTTCTCTCCAGCAAATAACTGATGAAATAGTGTTAAATATGGCTCGTCATTATTTGCAGGAAACAGCGACGAATAAACTCTGCCTTGCGGGTGGTGTTGCATTGAATTGCATAACCAATAAGCGATTATATGAAGAGTTGGATATCGAAGATATCTTTGTTCAGCCTGCTGCACATGATGGCGGGACTGCCACAGGCGCCGCACTATTTATTTGGCATCAAATTCTTGAAAATAATCAACGCTATCCTCTGACTCATACCTATTGGGGTCTGGGATATAGTGAAGATGATTACCAGCGTAGTTTGAAGGCTCACGGTTTGGACTGGACATATGAAGAGAATATTCATGAAGTCGTTGCAGACTTGCTGGCTGAAAATAATGTTGTTGGCTGGTTCCAGGGCAGAATGGAGTTTGGGCCACGGGCATTAGGTAATCGTAGTTTGTTGGCTGATCCGAGAAATAAAGATATTCGCGATTTAATGAATCGTAAAGTTAAACATCGTGAAATGTTTAGACCATTTGCGCCTAGTGTATTGCGTCAACATGTTGCTGATTGGTTCCATGTTCGGAAAGAATTACCGGAAGCGGCAAAATATATGTTGTTAGCGATGGATGCTAAAGTGGATAAAGCATCGCAAATTCCGGCGGTGGTTCATGTAGATGGTACTGCCAGAGTTCAGGTTGTCGATAGTGCATCAAATTCAGGTTATGCCCAGTTGATTGAGGCATTTTATCGGAAAACCGGTGTACCTTTATTGCTGAACACCTCTTATAACGATAGCGAGCCAATCGTCTGTTCACCTGAGGATGCCATTAAAACTTTCATGAAAACCAATATTGATTATTTAGTTTTAGGGAATTATTTGATTAAATCAGTTCATTAATTATTGCATAGTAAAAATCTATCCCAGTAGGCGTAATTGATGGAATCAGTTTGAGTCTTGCTTAGCGTCAAATTGATAAATAAAATGGCCTAATGGGATAGATAATAAAGTTGAGGTAATATTAATGATACACAGGATCATACTGGCTCGCTTTTTTTCTGTTTTTTCAGAAGCATTTGTTATGTTCGCTGTGCCTGTATTAGTATTTACCTCAACTAATAGCGCTTCGCTTTCGTCTTTTGCTTTTGGGCTTGAACGGCTATTCAGAGTGATTTCACTCCCCATTTCTGGCTGGATGGGCGACAGGATGCATACGCTGGTCATGTTATTCCTGAGTGATATTCTACGATCATTAGTTTGCTTATTTCTTTTTATCCTTTCATTCATATACTCTGATAATAATATCGTATATATCATTATTCCTCTCTCGTGTGTTTTATCCTTTTTCAGTGGAGCGGGATATGTCAACCTTGAAGGTTTTGTCTCTAAGAATATGAGTGCAACAGAATTACCTTCTGTTAACTCTCGTTTACAATTTGTTGAACAGTTTACCTATATTGCAGCTCCGGTGGTTGTCGGTGTGCTGGTTTATAAATTCAGTGTTTATGCCGTATTTGCATTTGCGTTTTTTCCTTTCCTGATTAGTAGCTTGATGTGGTTTCAGCTACAAAAGAAAAACCGGATTGAAGAACACACTAATAGAGAAAGTTATAATTTGCCGGCTATTTTTAAATTCCTGATGGGAAACCCATCCTTGTTACGCGTCATTAGCCTGACATTTCTGATGAATGTGATGCAAGGCGCTATTCTGTCAACGGCAGTTTATGTTATCACCAGCGTTTTTTCACAGCCGGAAGGAAGTTATGCTCAGCTTTTGGCTTATGCGGGGCTGGTGAATTGTTGTGTATTTTTTATTGCGCCAAAATTATGCCGAATTTTTGATGTACGTGTCGTTGGTGTAACGGCTTTTCTGATTGCATTATCTGGTCTTACGCTATTTGCTACCGGGCCGTTATTTGTGGTTTACACATTAGGGTTCTTACTGGTCATTGGTGCGGAAGGTTGTTTTAATCTATTTTCCCGATCTTATCGGGCAAGTCTTATTCCGAAGCAGCGTTTTTCTCAGTATCTTGGTGTGGTGCTAGTTTTGAATCAATTAGCGATACCTTTAACCAGTTTCATTTGTGCTAATTTACTGAACTATTTTTCCTACAATAGTATTTATCTAATATTCTCTGCATTTGTTTTATTGATGTTTGTCATTATTAATCCTTATCGTTCGCTTAAATTTAATCTGCATAATAGTCAATAATGGAGGAAATATGAGTTCGAAAAAATATTTGTTAGTGCTTGATTATCTTCCGGCAAGGCTGAGTGAAATCGTTAATATTCGTGATTATATTCGATATCATTACTCCCTTGAGTTAGTGATTATTAGCGATATGTTGTCCGGTGAGGAGAAAGATATCACACCATTTGTCTATCATATTCCTGTACGAACAGAAAATTATGTTGATAGTGTGATGGCAGTTCTTGCTGAACTTAATATGACATGTGCGGCTATTCTTCCCTTTATGGATGCGGTATCTGGGTATGCGGCTGTTATCGCGAAGAAATTAAACGTTTATGGTGATGATCCCGAATTAAGTTTCGCAGGTATTGAGAAATATCAATTCCGCCAACAAGAAACTCGAATATTACCACTGCTTGCGGCACAACATATTAAGACGCCTCGGTATACTTTCATTAATGAGATTAAGGAATTAGAAGAATTTTATGACTCTGTTCCATATGGTGTGATTATTAAACCTAATTGTGGTCGAGCAAATATAGGCGTGGTAGCGGTTAAAGATAGAAGTAAAATCCCAATGGCTTTTGCTCAATCTGTTGAGCAATCTGGTGGTAATCAAACTCTTGCAGAAGAACTTATTATTTTCGATGCAGAATATTCGTATGATGGTATTGGTTGTATGGCGTTTTTAACGCAAAAAGTTTCCCAGAAAGGGGAATATCCTGTTGAAATAGGGCAAATAGTGCCGGCGCAATGTGATGGCAGAAATACGATTGCATTACATAAAGCAGGGCAGGTAATGAATCTGATCTCAGGGCAGACTCTTGGCGCATTCCATAATGAGATTAAGCAAGATAGTAAAACGGGAGAAACTTTTCTGGTTGAAACTAATCGTAGACCTGCGGGTATGCGTATTTGGGATATGGCTAACCGGGTATATGGTATAAGTTTGCAGGAAATTTGGGTTGACCATTTAGTCAAAGGATTTAGTGATCGAATGATATTGCCTGAAGCGAAGGGAAGAGCATTTTTGATTAATTTGCTGGCAGGTAAAGATGGAAAAATTAATGACAAATTTGATAAAACAGAAGTTAATAAAGTATTATTAGTATCTATTGATAATATTCTGAGTAAATTATATTACGAAATTATTACAATAAAAATTAATTTAGAGAAGAATTCATTGGTTTACGAAACACCAAAAAGCAATAATGATTTCTGCGGTTACGTTTGTGTGCATATTAATGATGAGCACGTCAAATGCGAATCCCTGATGAATGAAATTAATGATGCGTGGAGGGACATATTGTCTAATTATATTTTATAGTTTCGTATAGTTAGAGCCTTATTTTGGCTCTAATGATTATATAATTAAATTATATGCTATTGCTTTAGCAACTGCTGCGACTTTATTGGGAACTACTAATTTCTCCATAACATTGTTAATGTGGAAATTAACTGTTCTTGTTGAAATGTCCAGTATATCGGCTATTTCAGCAGAAGTTTTTCCTTCACAAGTCCACCTTATGACTTCAACTTCTCTGGTAGAGAGTGTTGGAACAATGATTTTATCCTTTTTATTTTTTAGGTTATTGAATGTTTTTACGCATTCATTTGCTAATATGCCTAGCACGCCTGCTTTATTAAGTACTTCATTGTGGGAAATAGTGCCTTCTTTTCTGGCAACTGAAAAAATTGACCTTTCGCCATGATAACCTTTGATTTTGATTGAAAGACTATTTTTCACTTCGTTTTTATTTTGATTTGATTTTTCAATCATAAAATCAGAGTTTTCTGATATTTTATCGTTATAAACTGACGGAATGGAGAACGTGTAATCACCATTCATTAATTGGTCGCTGTCGTGATTATTATCTTGATAATAATTGTTTGCGGTTTCTATATTTAAGTTGGTTATTAGAACATATTTTTTGGTCGTGAATGGATATTTTTCTTCCTGATAAATTGAGTAGAATTCAAAACCCAGATAATTTATCGCGTTTAACAGCCTCTTTTCTAATTCTGGCATGGTTTTGGAATTTTTAATTTCAGATAAAATCTCATTAAATAATGTATTCATAAGATTTTCCTCATTATGTAATATTTGCAATAAAATTAATTTTATATAAAAAATATTTTATTCATATAATCAATTATAAGTAAAAATATATAAAAATTGGATTTTTATATTGTAACCTTTAAGGAGTGAATATGCTACTTAGAATTATATCGATTATTAGCTCTTATATATTTCGTCGACATGTATTTTTCTAGTGATATCTTTGGTTTACCCTACTGCATAGCGCTGTTATGCTTACAGGTCTAATTTTAATTTGATCACAGGTATTTTCATGGCAAAACTTTCTTTTGATTCTATCGAAGCACAAGCAAGTTATGGGGTTGGCTTGCAAGTTGGTCAGCAATTACTGGAGTCTGGCCTGCAAGGTCTGGAACCTGAAGCGCTGTTAGCAGGATTGTGTGATGCGTTGGAAAATCATTCTCCAGCGGTGCCGGTCGATATATTACATCGTGCCTTACGTGAAATGCATGAACGTGCAGATGGTGTGCGTCGTGAACGTCAACAAGCTATGGCAGAAGAGGGCCAGAAGTTTCTGGCAGAAAACGCCAAGCGTGACGGTATAAGTACCACAGAATCTGGTTTACAGTTCTCTGTACTGAAACAGGGTGATGGCGCAATTCCTGCCCGTACTGACCGCGTGCGTGTTCATTATACGGGGCGTCTGCTTGATGGCACTGTGTTTGACAGCTCAGTACAGCGTGGCGAACCTGCTGAATTCCCTGTAAATGGTGTGATTGCTGGATGGATTGAAGCATTGACGTTGATGCCTGTCGGTTCTAAATGGGAGCTTTATATCCCCTATAATTTGGCTTATGGTGAGCGTGGTGCTGGCGCATCGATTCCCCCATATAGTACTCTGATTTTTGAGGTGGAATTATTGGATATTCTGTAAGTTTTATCCAGCAGTAGGATTAAAAATAGCCGGTATATTCGCCTCAGACTACTGATAAACCCATTCAAAAAGTGGGAAGTGTTTTCAGACTATCGAAAATTTCAGCTAGTATGTTGTCGATTAACTGGCTTTCTCTTGATGTTCCAGTTATTTCCTTAAATAGGATTTTTGGCCTGATCGATTTTCGCTTTTACCTAAAAAATAGATGGTAATGCTATTGGTAACCCTATTTTCCTGATATTTCGTGCTGTTGCCGCCAGTATTTGGCTTCTCTCTGATCTTAATTGTGATCATAGTTCTGTTTCGCACTGGCAAGGCTAGATTCCATTTTCTTATTTCTCTTGTTAACTCTTATTTACTTTACCTGAGTTTCAACATTTTAAAGCATTTTTTATTTCTTTAGTAACTTTAATAACAAATAAACAATGTTTTGTTTGTTTTTATTATAAAGACAATGTTGATTTATTAAATATATTGAAGAATAGTGTGGGCTACTTCATTGCACATTGCATCAACGATTGTAAAAGGTCTGGCGGATTAATAAGTCAGGAATGTTGTCTTGATATAAAGGAAATGGAAATGAATGTAATTGAAATATCGTCATTAATACCCTATTTTTCTCGCCGTATTAATTCTGAAAGTATTTACCGAATTTCCCCGAAAAGAATGGCGCAGGCTATTGATGTTAGTATTGATCTGGGAGAAGAAGAACGTAAGCCGACAAAGGGGATACCCGGCTATTTTGCTTATGGTTGGCGTAGTGCGGTCGACCGAATAATTCACGCTAATACACTCGGGGTAGAATATATTTCTCTGAGATTTATCTCGTCGGCAAATAGAAATAATAATATTGAGGCGGGCTTAATATTATTTGAAGAAACACTGCAAAATATGCTGACTTCGATTGGTTCTGTGCCAGTAAAAATGATTGTCGATCCTTTTGGTCTGGCGTTAACGGAAGATGGGCAATGGGGTGTGCGGGATAATAACGGTAATTTTGATAAGGAACAAACTCATAATCTGTTGGAAAAATTAGGTTTTATCCTTTCGCGCAATCATGTTCATGGAGTGGTTACGCTGGGGCGTTTACCAGAGGAAGTGATGTTGACGAAAAAGGGGATCAGTAAGGCGGGGGATTATACGAAAATTTATTCGTTCTCCCAAAATAGTGAGACCAGCACTGCCTATGTTTATTTGGATACTATAGGCCATGATACCGGCCAGAAAATTATGCCAGGTAATGTCAAAGAGATGGATTTGTGGGCGCTCCTCGATATTTGGCATGGTACCGATGTTTCGGTGATTAAACCAATGGAAAGTTTCCATCTGATGAGCTCGTTGCGTTACCTCATTGAGAATGAAACTGCTCGCAAACAATTTTTGAATTCTCCTGATGTTAAGGATATGGCCCAAAAAAATGCCTTTGTTGCCAAAAGTCTGGCGGAAATGAATGCATCTCCTCTTGAGCTATCACTGAAATGCTCCCGAATTAGAATGGCTGGTTATACGGTCTCTGGCACAACTTATATGCTAGCACTATTGGCGCATGAAAAGGGTCCTGAAATGGCGAGGGCACGGATGGAGGAAATGTGGATAACGGCGTTTGGTGTAATGGATGAACAGTGTGAATGCCTGATTGATCGCAATGTGGTCAAATATCTTGAAGGTTCAATTCTTGCTTAAGTAAATTGACACAGTATTGTCATGTGTTTCAGATGATAATGAGCTCTGAATTATTGTTGTCTGAAACATTAATTATGTATGAAAAAGCGTGGTTATATTCACCCTCTTAATCATAGGACTATATGAATTCTTCTAATCAAGATACGAAATACAAAGCCATATTTATCGCCATCATGATTGTCACCTTTATGATTGGTTTTGATACAACGGGTTTAGGGGTTGCTATCCCGGTGATCGCAACTGAACTTGGTTTCGGTGTTAAAGAAGGCGCATGGCTCAGTATTTCTTATACGGCGGGTTTCGCCGCTTTCTTATTACCAGCCGGAATAATCACTGATCGTCTGGGAGCCATGAGGACACTGATTTCCGCCTTGCTGGTGTTCGTTGCTGCTTCTTATATGTCCGTTAGTTGTGTCTCTCTTGGCAGTTTTACCTTTGTTCGTTTGATTCAAGGCGTTGCCGCCGCCTTTTTAAATACAGCGGCGATGGCGCTGCTGAATCTCCTGTTTCCAATGGGAAGTAGTAACCGCTCACAGGTTTTCAAAACCTGGTCAATGATACTTGGACTGAGTTTTTCTCTGGGGCCGCCTCTGGGGGGCTTGATAATCAGAATGCTAGACTGGTCATGGATATTGTTGCTCAACTTGCCCTTGGGGGGGCTGGTTGTATTCTTGATGTTGAAAAGAAAAGGCAGCACCTTGTCTGCTGGTGGGGCGTTAAGCCGTGTTTCGCTCTTTAGTACCTTACCAGTGACTGCAATTCTGCTGTTGGTCACTATGTATCAATACATTGAGCAAGTGCTTCCGGGGCAAAATGGTACTATTGTCAAGGCAACACTGCTTATCCTGGGAGTAGTAAGCGTTTGGCTGTGTCACCGTTTTTCTGTACGTAGTTTCACTCGCTTACCTGAGCTTAAAAATGGCGCTTTTCTTATCTCGTTGGTTCTACCGATTATTTTTTCTATCGCCTACTGGAGCCTATTTGTGGTGTTGCCGCAATATTTCGCGGTGAAGTTGGGTTTTGATGCATTGTATCTGGCTATGACAATGCTATTGCTTTCTTTGCCGTTAACCTTGGTGCCTTTATTGAGGGTTGCCGAGCGTTTCAATCTTCAAGCTACCGAGGGATTCCTGATGTTAACGGTTGGACTGGTATTGCTCGCGGGTATCTTTAGTCCGGTTGTTGATGGGAATGTCTGGTTGTTGGCGGCTGGGTTGTTGCTGTTGGGTACGGGAGCGGCAGTACTTAATCCATTAATGGCAAGGTTGGTGATGGATAATGTTGCTCCTGAGAATTCAGGATTGGCGGCAGCCCTTACCAGCACGTTGCGTCAAACTGGGTTTGCCGCAGGAGTCGCTTTTTTTTCATTGTTGACGCAATACAGCAGGGAATCTGTTATCCATATCTCGGAAGCTATGGCGTTACTGATAGCCGCTATGTTGTCTTTAGTGGCGCTTGCGGTGTGCCTGGGTTTACAACGAAGTCGTGGGTATTAGCATAAAGTTTTTAATGCTGAATTTAAGAGAGGTAATAAAATTCTTACCGTTCCAATAAAAAGATCAATTGGTAATATAGTCTAAAATGATAACGGATGACTAACCGCAGAGGTGTATGATGCTAGAACAAATCTGCCAACTGGCTAAGGAAGCTGGTGCGGCTATTATGACAATTTATCAGGATGAACATCCTTTGAAAGTTGATCATAAGCAAGATGATTCACCGGTTACTATGGCTGATATTGCGGCTCATAAAATCATTAAAGCCGGATTATCCCGTATTGTTCCGGAAATTCCACTGTTGTCGGAAGAAGAGCTTCCCACTTGGGAAGAGAGGCGTGATTGGAAGCGCTATTGGTTAGTTGATCCTCTGGACGGGACCAAGGAATTTATTAATCGTAACGGTGAATTTACGGTTAATATCGCTTTGATTGACGAGGGGGTTCCTGTGATGGGAGTCATATATGCTCCTGTGCAGGATACGCTTTATTTTGGGCAAGGGCGGCAGGCATGGAAAAAGACCTGTGGTGGTCAATGTTTGCCGATTAAAATTCGTGATGCTAATCCACCGATAGTAGTCGTTAGCCGCTCCCATATGGATACGGAATTAGAAGATTATCTCAATCAGTTAGGTGAACATCAGACGGTTTCTGTGGGATCTTCACTAAAGTTCTGTTTGGTGGCGGAAGGAAAAGCGCAACTTTATCCTCGCTTTGGGCCCACTCATATCTGGGATACTGCGGCGGGGCACGCTATAGCTATTGCTGCTGGCGCTCATGTGACGAACTGGAAAGGTCAGACGCTAGATTATACTCCTCGTGAATCATTCTTGAATCCGGGATTTAGAGTAACGATTTTTTAATTGTGATGGTTTTTAGCAGAGTCGTTTTTCAGCAGAATTGTGGTGATAAGGGCAAACGAAAACATATCTGCAAGTCGTTATCACCACGGATGTTTTTACTGTAATTCTTTACGAACTAATTCAATTACCTGTTTGATTTCGCTACTGTTTAGCGCACCTTCTTTGACAAACTTCGCTACGCCATTTTTGTCCAGGACAATAATGGCAGAATTTTTAGCTGCTAACTGCCAAGCTTTTTTAGTTACGCCGTTGCTGTCAGCGATAAACTGAGACCACGGGAACTCTCTTTTGCTATCTTCAATACTGCTACGCACAAATGGTCCAGTACCGAATATGGCGTCACTGACATTGATGATGGTGGTTGTTTGGTATTTTTCTTTTGAAAAATCAGCGCGTTTTATTTCTTCTATCAGTGGAGCATTCATCTCTTTAGCAGCAGTGCGACCTGCAATATGTTGTATGACTCTCACTTTACCAATCAGTTTTCCACTATCCCAATTTTGGTAGCTAAACTTGTTATTGTTGAGTAGCAGTTCACCTTTATCAGAAACACTGATCGCAGGAACTTGTTGTTCCAGAGTGATGTTGTGAGCGAATGCTAAAGCAGGAGAACAAAGTAGCACAGCATATAGCATAAAGTTCTTTATCATAATTTTTCCTTTGTAGGTTAATGTGACAATACATGGATCTCTAGCATAGCGGGTATTAACTGATTTATCTCTTTAAAGAAGATCAAATTTTTAACATTAAGTAAGAGATAAAGTTACATAGTTATGTATATCTAAATATCTGTCATTTTATGTAAATTCGGTGCATAAAACTAAAAATGGAGGGAACAAAATCGGATAAATTCAGTCTATTATTCTACATAACGGTATGGTGTATGGAGTTGGTTCACCAAACGTAACTGTAAGAAGCACTTAGGAGGAAAAAAGCAGAGATGAAAATTTTTCACCGATATAACCCACTGAAAATTGCTCTCTACGTTAAAACTTTATTCCGTGGACGTTTATACATTAAAGATATGGGGGCTTTTGAATTCGACTGCGGCAAAATTTTACCGCCGAAGGTGAGAGATAAGCGTCATTTTAGTGTAATGAGCGAAGTCAATCAGCAAGTGCTACGTTTGCAAGCCGAAATAGGATAGAAAACGAAAAAGAGTCGGGTTGCGTACTGATGTAATCTGCGCCACAAAATAACAATGAGTGGCGCTTAACACGAGAATATTAAACGGCCTTAGTTCAAGAATAGGCCGTTTTTATTTATCTATCATCACTGATAAGTGGGGTTTGCGTTGGCATCGTGGTGGGAGTATCAGTGATTTTTGTAACTAGTAGCTGATCGATTTTGTAATTATCAATATCGACAACTTCAAACTTGTAGCCAGCAAACTTGACTGAATCGGTACGTTTTGGAATTTTCCGCAGCCGGAACATCATGAAGCCTGCAATGGTTTCATAGTTACTTGAATCGGGAAAATCATCAATATCCAGTACCCTTTGTACATCATCGATAGGTGTTCCCCCTTCTACTAACCATGAATTTTCGTCACGGATGATGATCTGCTCTTCTTGCCCTTGGCCGACTAAATCACCCATCAGGGTGGTCATAACATCATTAAGGGTAATCACACCCATGACCAGCGCATATTCATTCAAGATAATAGCGAAATCTTCACCCGCCGCTTTAAAGCTTTCTAAAGCATCGGAAAGTGTCAAAGTATCTGGAATGATCAGCGCGTTGCGGATCTGGACACCTTGATTGAAGCTTAGGCTTTGACCGCTGAGGACACGGTTGAGTAGGTCTTTGGAATCCACATAACCAATAACGTGATCAATATCTCCATCACATATCAGGTATTTGGAGTGCGGCTGGCTGGAAACCTGTTGTTTGATACTTTCTTCACTTTCATTCTTGTCGAAGTAGATGATACTTTCCCTTGAGGTCATGGCAGAGGGTACTGTGCGGGATTCGAGTTCGAACACGTTTTCAATCAGTTCATGCTCTTGTTTACGCAGCACACCCGCAACTGCGCCTGCTTCCACAACCGCAAAAATATCATCAGATGTGATGTCTTCATTACGCGCTGTCGGAATTTTAAAGATCTTAAAGATAAGATCAGACAGGCCATTAAATAGCCAAACTAATGGACGAAAAACTGTCAGACAGAAACGCATTGGGTTTACGATTTTTACTGCGACGGCTTCAGGTTTGATCATACCGATACGTTTTGGTGTCAAGTCAGCGAGCAAAATGAATATACTGGTCACAATGGTAAATGAGCAGATAAAGCCCAACTGTTCTGCCCATTCGGGGCGCATAAATTTCATGAAAAAAGCTTTCAGTGAAGGAGAGAATGCGGATTCACCGACAATACCTGCCAAAATTGCCACTGCATTTAGGCCGATTTGCACCACGGTAAAAAACATTCCCGGTGTTTCTTGTAATTTGAGGACATGGGCTGCGTTGACATTACCCTCATCTACCATCAGTTTTAGTTTGATTCGTCTGGAGGCAGCAAGAGAGATTTCAGATAACGAAAAAAAGGCGCTTATCGCGCACAATAGGGACACTATTAAGAGACTATTTAGCATAAGGAATCCGTGTTTTACCTCCGGTGGTAGGGGCGGTTGTCATTTAGAAGAGCACCGGAGGAAACAATAAAAATCATATAAAATAAAAAGTGATAACAAACACTTGGAAAGCCATTGATTAGCGTAGTAATTATAACATTAATAGAATCTAACGACTAGTTTTTGTTCATTTGGGGAGGCAAACACCAATACCGCCTAGTCCGCAATACCCCTCAGGGTTTTTAAATAGATATTGTTGATGATAATCTTCAGCAAAATAGAATGGCCCCGCTTCTGTGATCTCCGTTGTAATAGGGCGGTTATCCCTTTGTTGTTGCATTGCTTGTTGGAAACGTTCAAGGCTGGCTAATGCCAGTTCATGTTGCTGAGGTGACACGGTATAAATCGCGGAGCGATACTGAGTACCAATATCCCCGCCCTGGCGCATCCCTTGAGCGGGATCGTGGTTTTCCCAGAAAAGTTTTAATAAGTTTTCGTAGCTGTTTTTTGCTGGATCGTAAACAATTCTAACAACCTCAGCGTGTCCAGTCAGGCCGCTACAAACTTCTTCGTAAGTTGGATTCGCTGTTGTACCGCCGCTATAACCTGCGGAGGTGGTGTAAATATCGGGTTGTTGCCAGAATAGGCGTTCTACGCCCCAAAAACATCCCATACCAAAATAGGCAACTTCCATATTTTCTGGAACAGGTTCTATTGCATGATCAGTAACAGCATGGGTAGGTGAAACCTTGAGTGGCTTGGTTCTGCCTGGTAATGCGCTATGAGGATCAATAGATGAGGTTTTATTAGCTGAAGTTGACACAATTTACTCCTGTAATTATTAAGTTTTCAGACATTAATAGATTGTATATATTATAAACGTTACTCAAGATAAATTTATTATAGTTAAATAATTCCGATCAGGTTAGGAGTTCGCGTGTCGAGATACCCCGTTTTATGCTTTCTTTGTGTGTCTATCGCAGCTCCCATTGCTCATAGTGCTAATCTTCGTCTGAAAATAGAAGGATTAACAGGCAATTTAGAAAAAAATGCCCGAATTCATCTTTCCACTATCAGCACTGATGAAGTTGCGCCAGATGGCCGTTTCCGCTCTCGTGTAGATAAAGCGATTCGTGAAGGTTTGCGCCCGCTTGGTTATTATGAACCCATTATCGAATTTACCTATCAGGAAAATAAACCGCCTGCTCGGTCGGTATTAACGGCAAAAGTTACCGCAGGCGAACCTGTGCGAATCGCCGGTGTTAATGTTGTTTTGGAAGGTGGAGCCAAGACAGATGGAGATTATGCCAAACTGGTAAAAAGCAAAAGCCCAAAGAAAGGCACGGTTCTTAACCATGATGAATATGAAGGCTTTAAAGGTTCTCTGACTGGGCTTGCTATTAGGAAAGGTTATTTTGATGCTGTTATGAAAAAGAGCCAATTGGGTGTTTCCAAAGAACGGCACGAGGCATTCTGGGACTTTGTTTTTAATAGCGGTGAGCGTTATCACTTTGGTCAGATACATTATCGTGGCTCGCAGATCCGCGAAGATTATCTGAATCATTTGGTTCCATTCGAAAAAGGGGATTTTTACGCCTCTGATCAATTGGCCGAATTAAACCGGCGGTTAGCAGAAACGGGCTGGTTTAATTCAGCGGTAGTTACACCGGATTTTAATACCGCCAGAAAAAATGGTGACGGAATGCTTCCTCTTGAAGCGGTATTAACGCCACGTTCCAAAAATTATGTTGAATTAGGTGGGGGCTATGGATCTGATGTTGGACCACGAGTAAAGGCGAAATGGACAAAACCCTGGCTTAATTCCCGTGGACACAGCCTTAGTACCAGCATCAACCTTTCTGCACCTGAACAGGTTGTTGATGCTACCTATAAAATGCCGCTGAAAGTAAACCCGTTAGAACAATATTACGCATTGCAGACAGGTTATAAGCGTAAAGACATCAACGATACCGTATCAGATACCGCGACAGTCAATCTTTCCCGTAATTGGGATCTTTCAACGGGTTGGCAATATGGGATCAATATGCGTTGGAGTCTCAGCCACTTTACTCAGGCTAATGTCACTAATACGGCAATGTTATTGTACCCAGGAGCGAATGTCAGTCGTATTCGTCAGCGTGGGGGGACAATGCCTTATTGGGGCGATAGCCAGCGCTATTCTATTGATATCTCCGATACCCTTTGGGGTTCTGATGTTGATTTTCTGGTGTTACAGGCACAAAACGTCTGGATAAGAACTTATTGGGATAATCACCGTTTTGTTGCTCGGGGTAATTTGGGTTGGATAGAAACCAACGCGTTCGAGAAGGTTCCACCTGACTTACGTTTTTTCGCCGGTGGTGATCACAGTGTCCGTGGTTATAGATATCAGAAAATCTCCCCTAAAGATGCGAAAGGAAAATTAACCGGCGCATCCGCACTAGCTGTGGGTTCGCTTGAGTACCAATATAACGTAACGGGTAATTGGTGGAGTGCTGTTTTTGTTGATACTGGGGAAGCTATTAATGACATTAGAAAGAGCAATTTTAAAACCGGCGTAGGTGTTGGTGTGCGTTGGGCTTCTCCGGTCGGGCCTATTAAATTTGACCTTGCCAGACCAATAGGGGATTCAGAATCCCGTAACATCCAGTTTTACATCGGGTTAGGATCTGAATTATGAGATGGATTAAAAAGGTCAGTATTGCTTTTTTGCTGATGGTGACTTTGTTGGCTATTGCTGTTGCCGGGTTGGTAGGAACGCAATCTGGCTTGCATTTTATGATTAACAGTGCCGCCCGTTGGGTTCCGGGTCTAGATATAACCAGCGTCAGTGGTGGTTGGCGTGATTTGACTTTGAAAGGCGTTAAATATCAAATGCCCGGAGTGGATGTCAATGTCAATCAACTCCACCTTTCGTTGCGTCTTTCCTGTCTGAAAAATAGTCAGCTATGTGTTAATGCATTGACAACGGAAGGCGTAAAAGTTGCGATTAATACTAGCCAATTGCCCGCTGCGAGAGAGCCGTCGCTAAAGTCAGAGCCTTTGACTGAACTGAGGACGCCGTATCCAGTCTCACTTGATTTGCTATCTGTTAAAAATGTCACTGTCACCGTAGATGATACGGTATTTGCCCTTGATGAATTGAGGACCGCAGCTTACTGGCAGCAGAAAGCATTAACGCTTAAGCCAACAAAAATTAACGGATTGTTGGTGGGACTGCCAAAAACTACCCCTGAACGGCTGAAAACAGTGGAAGCAGAGGAGAAAGCGAAACGAGGGACTGGACCGGAAAAATCGTTGGCAGAAATTCTGAAAAAATTGTTCTCTCAACCGTTATTGGCAACGTTACCAGAAGTACCTATTCCACTGGATGTAACTATTGCAGGGATCAGTGGCAAGCAATTACGGCTGACGGGTGATACCAATATCACAATTAATGAGCTTTTACTGCAACTTAGCAATCAGGGACAGCAGATTCAGCTCGATAAATTGAATGTTAAAATGCCAGAAGGTTCTCTTACCATTAATGGTTCTGCGACTCTGGCGCAGCAGTGGCCGATAAAACTGGTAATAAAAGGTGAGTTAAATCGACAAGAGATCCAAGGGCAAAAGGTTGATGTAAAACTTAATGGCGCTTTACTGGAACAACTCAGTTTGGGGCTGAATTTGTCAGGGCCTGTCAGTGCTAAACTTGATGCTCAAACGGAGCTGGCGAAGACAGGTTTGCCAGTGCGGATGACGTTTGAAAGCCAGCAATTAAGTTGGCCTTTAACGGGAACGCCTGAATATCAGCTTGATGGCATAAAGATGCGCCTGAATGGTAAGGCTAGCGGTTATGATCTGTCATTGCGTTCCGGTATTAATGGGAATGAAATCCCACCGGCATTACTCGTGTTAGATGCGAAAGGCAATGAAGAGCAGTTTAGGTTAACTCGTCTACGCCTATCTGCTTTGCAGGGAAGAGCTGAACTGGCAGGTGTGGCAGATTGGAGTAAGGCGGTAAGTTGGAATGCGGTGCTGACGCTCTCAGGGATTAATACTGCTAAACAGTGGCCGGAATGGCCTGCCAAACTAGATGGAAAAATAGTGACCCGTGGTAGTTTACACGGTGGTAGTTGGCAGCTCCAGATCCCGGAAATTACGCTGGACGGTAACGTAAAACAGAACTTAGTGAAAGCCAAAGGTAAGATTTCTGGTAATGCGGCTGGTCAGTGGAATATTCCTCAATTCGAGTTGGCTTTAGGGCGCAATAAAATGAATCTCCAGGGACAGTTATCCAAACAGTGGAAACTCGATGGTGATATTCGTGCGCCGAAGCTGGATGGCATATTACCGGGGCTTGGCGGTGTCGTGAATGGGACGTTGAAACTGCGTGGTAATAGGCTAGCGCCTCAGCTTTTGGCCGATCTTAATGCTAACGGGTTGAAGTGGCAGGATTTACGCATTGATCGTGTGAGTGTAAAGGGGAATGTACGCTCTGCTGAACAGATCTACGGGGATCTTGCTGTTAAAGTCAGTCAGTTGAAACAGGCGGATTTGATTGTCCGTAATTTGACATTGGATGCAAAGGGCAATGAGAAACAGCACAATTTGCAATTGAAGATCGACGGTGAGCCGATTGCTGGTCAACTTTCACTTAATGGTAGTTTTGATCGTAAGCAACAGCGATGGGAAGGTAGTATTGACAATACCCGTTTTGACACCCCGGTTGGGGAATGGCGTTTAACTAAAGCAATAACTCTCGATTACCTTAATCAGCAACAGAAAGTCACTGTGGGCACACATTGTTGGCTGAATCCATATGCGCGGATCTGCGTCCCTAAATCCATTGAAGCAGGCGCCAGCGGTAGCGCATCCATTGTTCTTGAACGCTTTGATCTTGCTATGATTCAGCCATTATTGGGGCCTGAAACACATTTGAAAGGTGTATTCAGTGGTAATGCTGACGTTAAATGGGGCGCGGAAGGCGGATTACCTCAGGCCAATGTTAATCTGCATGGTGATGGGGTTCAGGTTAAGCAGATGGTTGATGGTACTGCATTACCGGTAGATTTCCAGACGCTGACTCTCAATGCAGGCTTGAAAAATGGCACAGCAAAGCTGAATTGGTTGTTTAAGATTATGGGAAATGGTCAGTTTAACGGTGACGTACAGGTTGCTGATCTTGCAGGGCGTCGTAATCTATCAGGCAATGTCGATATTCAGGATATTTCACTGGCGTTGATTGAGCCGATCCTTGGACAAGGTGATAAGGCTGAAGGTCATTTGTATGCCAACTTGCGTCTGGGAGGCAATGCCAAAAATCCATTATTGTTTGGTCGGCTAAACTTGAGTGCACTGCAAGCTTCGGGTCATTGGCTCCCATTTGATGTTACTCAAGGGCAAATTGGTGTGAATTTTGATGGAATACGCTCCGTTCTTGATGGGGTTATTAAAACGCCGAAAGGGCAGATTAACCTAAATGGCGATGCAGATTGGCGCAATGTGGATGCATGGCATGCAAGAGTGGCGGCTAACGGTGACAAGTTGAGGGTAACTGTGCCGCCAATGGTGAAAATTGATGTTAGCCCTGCTCTGGTGTTTGAGGCTTCTCCTCAGTTGCTGAAATTGGATGGCAGCGTTGGTATTCCTTGGGCGCGTATTACTGTGAAGGAGCTACCAGAATCGACAGTTGAGGCTTCACCGGATGAAGTGATATTGAATGAGAATCTTCAGCCATTACAAGAGAGAAAAGCGTCGATCCCGATTCAAAGTAACTTGACGATTCATATCGGAGACGATGTTCGTCTCAGTGCTTTCGGACTTAAAGCGCAACTCAAAGGCGATCTGAAGGTTGTTCAAGATAAACAGGGCTTAGGTTTGAATGGTCAAGTTGATATTCTTGATGGTCGTTTCCATACTTATGGGCAGGATCTAATCGTTCGTAAAGGGCTGATTATGTTCTCAGGTCCACCTGATCAGCCATTACTTAACATTGAGGCTATCCGTAATCCAGATTCTACCGATGGGCGGGTTATTGCTGGGGTAAGGGTGACCGGTTTGGCGGATCAGCCAAAAGTAGAAATTTTCTCAGAGCCTGTTAGATCACAATTGGAAGCGCTTTCTTATCTATTGCGTGGTGAGGGGTTAGAGAATAGTAACTCGGACAACTCACAGATGACGGCAATATTAATAGGTTTGGGGGTTGCACAGAGTGGTCAATTGGTGGGTAAGATCGGTGAAATATTTGGTGTTTCCGACTTGGCGCTGGATACTCAGGGGGTTGGTGATAAATCACAGGTAGTTGTTAGCGGAAAGATTACAAAAGATCTGCAAGTTAAGTATGGTGTTGGTATATTTGATTCACTGGCAACATTAACCTTACGTTATAGGTTAATGCCTAGATTGTATCTGGAAGCGGTGTCTGGTATTGATCAGACATTGGATTTGCTCTATCAGTTTGAGTTTTAAAAATGCGAATTATTGTTTATGGCAGCTTACGGCGCAAACAGGGCAATCATCACTGGATGACCGATGCTCAATGGTTAGGTGATCATCGGCTGGAAGGCTATGAGCTATATGACCTTGGGCATTATCCTGCGGTTATCCGTGGTGACGGAAGTATTGAATGTGAGGTATATCGAATCAATTCTACTATCCTGACAGAATTAGATGATTTGAAAGATAATTCGCGGGAGTATGTAAGGGAGTTGATTCAGACACCGTATGGCAATGCATGGATATATCTTTATCAGTTTCCGATAGCTGGTTTGCGGCGGATAAAAAGCGGTGATTGGTTGAAGCGTCACGCGGAAGAGTAAATAAAAATCCTTTTTTGTCATAACAAAAAGGGAGTAGGTTTTAAAAAACCTCTGTTGGTGATGTTCCCCAGAGGTTTTTTAATTATTTAAACAGAGAAAAGTTATTTCTTAGCGGCACGTTCGAAAGAGGAGATAATTTCTGCTTTAGCAGCTTCAGCATTATCCCAACCATCAACTTTAACCCACTTACCTTTTTCCAGATCTTTATAGTGCTCAAAGAAGTGAGTGATCTGAGCGCGCAGTAGTTCTGGTAAATCGTTCACATCTTTAATGTGATCATACTCTTTGGTTAGTTTGCTATGTGGAACTGCAACCAGTTTCGCGTCTTCGCCTGATTCATCAGTCATTTTCAGAACGCCAACCGGACGGCAACGGATCACAGAACCTGGTTGTAGCGGGTATGGAGTGGGAACCAGAACATCAACTGGGTCACCATCCAGAGATAAAGTGTTGTTGATATAACCATAGTTGCATGGATAGAACATCGCGGTAGACATAAAACGATCTACAAACAGCGCACCGGATTCTTTATCAATTTCATATTTAATCGGATCTGCATTTGCAGGGATCTCAATAATGACATAGATATCTTCGGGCAGTTCTTTTCCTGCTGGTACTAAGTTCAGGCTCATGAAAGTTTCCTTTATTTCAAACCAGAATAGAGTGGCGGGTATTATAACCAAAACATTTTTTAAAGTACTCTCCATTTTTCTGACAAGTAGCTTGTTGGTTGATGTTGTCTCTGAGTTTGCCGATAACTCCGTGGTACAGTCACTAGCGGATAGTACAGGTTGTCACTTAATACCCGACGAGATCTCCTACACTGTCAGCGATATAAGCGATATAAGCGATATAAGCGATATAAAAGATATGGTTATTGAGCGAGGGGATGCGATTCTTTTAGATTCATATCGAAAAACACATTATCTGGATGTGTGTAAGGTCATCATTGAGATGATAGATAAAAGTGCTGCCGAGATAGCTTCCACAGTACTTACACAATTTTTCTTCGACTCTAAAGGGCAGATTAATTCCAATGCCTTCCGAGATTTCACCAGATGTGCAGCGGCAATCAGTAAGCAATTCTTGATCGAACACGAATACGCAACAAAAGAAGATGAATATTCAAGACAGATACTTTCTTGTTTATTTGAATCATTGATTCAGAGGCGACAAGAAAATGAATCAGTCCGAGATATCGTTGATTTGACTTCATCGTTAACTGAGCAACAAACACTAACATATTATTAAAGTAAGGAGAGTAGTAAATGGCGCAGTTTAGCGTGTATGGAGATACATATCTTAATGACAGATACTCAGTATGAGAAATGAAGCCCCTGCATATTTTTCCGAAGAAATGAATTCATGGTTTATTACACGATATGAGGATGTATCAAGCTTATTGCGTTCTAACGATTTGATTACCAGCCACCTTATTCAAGAAAAGCTAGATAATCTCAAAAAAGGTGAAAGTGAGCATTTTAAAGAAATTATTGATATTATCTCAACTTGGATGATTTACAATGATAAACTAGTTCATACACGCCTTAGAAAATTCATGAATCAAGCATTTATGCGAAAAGAGCTTGAAATTATCAAGCCTGAAATTGCTAGGATTACACATACATTGATTCAAAAGATTACAGATAGCGGTCATACAGAAATCGATTTCGTGGAGGAAATTGCTCATCCATTACCTGCGATGATTTTGTGTAAAATGTTAGTTCTGGATGAACGCGAAGTAGATAAATTCATTAAATGGTCGGATGATATTGCTGATTTCATGCAAAACTTTGTGGTATCGAGCGTACCTGATAAAGGAATTTCGGATATTACTAAAAAGAGCATGAGAGAAATGTTTGATTTTCTATTCGAAACTATCAAATCTCGTCGTAAAGCACCTCGAAATGATCTCATTAGCCGTTTGGCTAATTCTGAGAAGTTTGAAAATGAGGCGATGTTAAATGATTCAGAAATAGCAGTTCAAACTGTTCATCTGATTTTTGGTGGGCATAAAATTCCACAATTTGTGCTAACGAATATGTTGCACTGTCTGATTACTCATCCTGAACAGATGGAAGCTTTTAAACAAGATAAGTCACTACTTGATAATGCGCTCATGGAGTCGATGTGTTTTGAAGGACCAATTCAATATGTAACTCGTCATGCTGCTAAGGATATCGTACTACACGGAGAGATTATTAAAAAATACGATTCGGTTTATCTGTTTTTAGGTGCCGCAAATCGTGATCCACGTGCTTTCAAATATCCCGATGTGTTTAATATTCGAAGGGAAGAAAAGTCAAATCATGTTGCGTTTGGTGGTGGATACCATGCGTGTATTGGTGCTGCATTTGTACAAATGGAACTCAAGGTGATATTAGAAAAGCTGTTTGGTACCTTTAAAGACATTCAACTTGGCTACAATGTTCACAGTCCTAATTGGTCACACAATCCAACTTTTCATGGTATTAAATCAATGAGTTTAAAGTTAAATAATAATGATGCACCATTAGTTGTATTACTTTTGGGGCGGTAAGGTGCTATATGAAATTTATAATCTTAACTGATATTTACGGAATTTCAGAACATGTGGAATTGATTGCAGAACATTTAGATGGTGATGTGTCGTTTATTTCACCTTATGAAATTGGAAATATAATTCCAAATGATAAAAATAAAATGTATGAATATTTTCATAGTGTATCATCAATAGATAAATACACACGTAAAGTGAGATGTGCTCTTGAACATATTGATTCTCCGGTGACACTAATTGGATTTAGTATCGGGGCTACAGTGGCATGGAGAATATCTGGTGATAAATGTTTACCAATTCAGAATTCTATTTGTATTTTTGGTTCACGGATTCGTGATTATTTGAGTGTAAAACCAATTAAACCTATATCGTTATTTTTTTCCAACGATGAAAAATACTTTATGGATAAGTTAAAGTATTCTGATATGGTAACCATAGAACTAGTAAATTGTGCTCACTCTGCAATATCTGAACCAGAAGGTTTTAATATTGCGATAGGATTGATAAATAAGGCGTTAAGGTAGTAATCATATATACCTGTGCTCATTGAAACTGCTTGATTTTCGCCCAAATGAGGTTCATGGTATCCGTCATGAAAATATTCATTACCGATGAACAAAAAGCCGAACTTGAACACCTCCATCACACTTGCCGTGATAAGCGGGAGTGTGATCGCATCAAAG
>NZ_JAZGJN010000221.1:0-26158 GCF_038085095.1 Photorhabdus sp. P32
CTCCAGAACAAATCGCTGTTGAATATCCGATCCCTACTTATCGATTTGTCGTCTCAATCGGTGATGAGCAGATCCCTTTTAATAGCGTTTCCGGGCTCGATATTTCCCACGATGTCATAGAATATAAAGACGGTACCGGTAATTATTACAAAATGCCCGGTCAACGTCAGGCAATCAATATTACCCTGCGCAAAGGGGTATTCGCCGGTGATACCAAACTTTTTGATTGGCTTAATTCCATCCAACTGAATCAAGTTGAGAAAAAAGATATTTCAATCAGCCTGACCAACGAAGCAGGCACTGAAATTTTAATGACCTGGAGTGTGGCAAATGCCTTTCCAACCTCATTAACCTCCCCTTCTTTTGATGCCGCCAGCAATGAAGTCGCTGTTCAGGAAATTTCCCTGACCGCAGATCGGGTAACTATTCAAGCGGCTTAAGACTCATTTATAAAGCTGTTTTACTCAGAATATCGCACAATAATTGGAGGCAATATGCCAACAGAATTAAAATATCCCGGCGTCTATATTGAAGAGGATGCCTCACCAGCCCTCTCTGTCCGCGCCGGCGCAACAGCAGTGCCTGTCTTTGCCGTTGCACAGGATAATCCATTAATATCCGATGATAATCCCTATATTCGTATTAGTAGCTGGTTGGATTATCTGTCGCTCAAAGGCGGACAATTTACTCCCACCGATAAGCTTGATGTCGCACTGCGCGCTTATTTTATTAACGGCGGCGGATATAGTTATCTCGTTAAAACCGAAGCGTTAGAACAACAAGTGCCAAAACTTGATGATGTCACCTTATTGGTTGCTGCTGGAGAAGAGATCACCACTGCCGCAGACGCACTTTGTAAACCGGGCAAAGGCTTATTTGCTATTTTTGATGGTCCAATCGCTCAAATCACTTCGGAGCAAAAACCCGATGATGTGCTCAAATCTTATACCGCCACAGCCTATGGCGCCGTTTATTACCCTTGGCTGACCGCCGAATGGGGAGACAATAAAGCCATCATTGATATCCCACCCAGTGCAGTAATGGCCGGTATTTATGCCAGCGTCGATAACAATCGGGGCGTCTGGCAAGCACCCGCTAATGTGGCTATTCAAGGCGGATTACAACCTAAATATCCAGTGACTGACGACCTGCAAGGGAAATATAACCAAGGCAAAGCGCTGAATATGATCCGTACCTTTCCTAAGAGCGGCACGCTGGTCTGGGGAGCTCGTACACTTGAGGATAGCGATAACTGGCGTTATATCCCGGTTCGCCGCCTGTTTAACAGTGCAGAGCAAAATATTAAAAATGCCATGAGATCTATGGTGTTTGAACCCAACAGCCAACCAACCTGGAAAACCGTCCACCGCGCTATCGATAACTATCTCTATGCCCTCTGGCAACAAGGCGGACTGATGGGTAATAAAGCCGAACAGGCTTACTTCGTGCAGATCGGTAAAGGCGCCACCATGACCGATGACGATATCAATCAGGGCAAAATGATTGTCAAAGTGGGTCTGGCGGCAGTTCGTCCAGCCGAGTTCATTATCTTGCAGTTCACGCAGAACATTGCTCAATAATTGGAGACAGCATGCCAACAACACCAACTTATCCTGGCGTCTATATTGAAGAAGATGCATCACTGGCGCTTTCCGTCAGTCAAGGGAACACGGCAATCCCGGTTTTTATTGGCCGTTTCTTAGCTAAAAAAACTAGCACAACGCCACAAGCGACACGCATTAGCAGTTGGTTGGATTTCACTAACTTATTTCATCTAGGTTGTGTGACGTCAATTGCCATCACATCAACTGCTCCGACTCCTCCTGAAAAACCTAAAACCGACGACGGCGATACCTCCGTCAAAGACGATGCAAAGGCCGCGACTCTCAGTGCCGATGAAGAAACTCCCGGTTACAGTTACCAAGTAGTGGTCGATACCTACACAACGGGCAGCGATGCGTTAAAACTTTATTTCCAAAATGGCGGCGGACCTTGTTATATCCTGCCAATTACCGATACCCAAGAGGCTACTCTGGCATTAATCCCTGAGTTAATTAAGCAGGCGTTAGAAATCACCTTAATCGTCTGTCCTGAACAAGATTCTGATTACCAGAGCAAGATATATAACAGCCTGACACCGGCATTATTGAATGAGGGCTATTTCCTTATCGCTGACAATCAGGATAAAACATCCGCCATCAGCGTTAATGCGCCTTCACAAACCGCAACATATTATCCTGCGGTGAAAGTCTCACAGCTTATGCAAACGGCAGAGAGCCTCGTCGCTGTTTCAGGTTATCGGGATGCAGATACAACATCAGACACCATCAAAAATCTGGTACAACTCAAAGAGAAAAACCTTGATGTCTATCAGCAAGCCGTTGCGGCAATACAGAACATAAGCAGAACGATTCCCGTCAGTGCAGTTATGGCGGGAGTCTATTGCGCCACCGATGCCAGCCGTGGCGTCTGGAAAGCGCCCGCTAACGTGGTGCTGAGCGGAATCAGTGATATAGCGGAACGGCTCAGCGAAGATGAGCAAGGCGCCATGAATCAAAACGGGATCAATGCTATCCGTTATTTCAGCAACAAAGGTTTTGTCGTCTGGGGCGCACGTACCCTGCAAGATGATGACAACTGGCGCTACATTCCGGTTCGGCGTTTATTTAATGCGGCAGAACGGGATATCAAGCAGGCCATGCGGTTTGCCGTCTTTGAACCCAATAGCCAACCTACTTGGGAACGGGTCCGGTCAGCCATTGATAACTATCTCCACCAACTCTGGCAACAAGGTGCGCTGGCCGGTAATAGCCCACAAGAAGCCTATTTTGTGCAAATCGGTCAAGGTCTCACGATGTCCGACGCCGATATTAAGCAAGGCAAAATGATCGTCAAAGTGGGGATGGCGGCGGTGCGTCCGGCTGAATTTATTATCCTGCAATTTTCGCAAAATGTAACACAGTAACCGTACTGAGGCGCGGTTCGCCGCGCCTGTTCTATTGAGGAAACGAGAATGGAAATAATACAGCCGGGCGTCACCATCACGGAGAATCTGATATCCCAGAAACAAAATGAGGCATTTGTCGGTATACCGGTTTTTATCGGCTATACCCAACCTGCTGAAAATAGCCATGCCAATGATAAAACCGTCATCAAGCTCAACAGTCTGGCGGATTTTACCCTGTCGTTTAAAAAAACAGGATTAATCTACTATTCCGTGCGTCATTTCTTTGACAACGGCGGTCAGCAAGCCTATGTGCTGTCGCTAGGATCTGATGAACCACGAGACGATTTTCAATCACTGACCAACACCCTACAGCAAGATTGGATTAAACAAGCGATCTCCGCACAGAGTGCTATCACGCTGATTGTGGTCCCCGATATTGTCTATCTGAATCAAATGAGCAATCCCGACTCGGAAATCGATCAACACGATAAGGTTCAATTCTGGCTACAGTTTTGGCAATCCATACTTAACCTTTGCCAGTGCCGACGCGGCATCATGGGATTGCTTGATGCCCCCGACGATCCCGCATTGGCCGCTGAATGTTTAACGCAGTTCTCTTCCAATAATCGGCAATGGGGGGCGGTATATTGGCCAAGAGTGAACAGCGCCTATCAGGAACAAAATCAGCCTGTTGTCCTTTCGCCGACTGCGGCGGCCGCCGCCATCATCCAGCGTAACGATAACCAAATGGTTGTCTGGCATGCCCCCGCCAACGTCGCGCTAGCCAAGGTGATCAGCCCAACACGCTCTCACATTGAAGCCGATGCCCTGTTTAATCAGGATGGCACCTCGTTGAATCTGGTTCGCAGCTTCCCCGGCAAAGGGACAAGGATCTGGGGATGCCGCACGCTGGATAACACCCCCGGTTCCCCCTGGCGCTATATCCAGACGCGCCGTCTGGTTTCTTATATCGAAGCCCATATGACTCAACTGGGCCGGGCCTTTGTGTTTGAACCTAATAACGCCATCACCTGGATGAAGTTTAAAGGTCAGGCTTACAACTGGCTGCATCAGTTATGGCTAAACGGCGGACTGCGCGGTACGCAGGAAGATCAAGCCTTTGAGGTGTTACTGGGAGTTGATGAATCAATGAGCGAAGCGGATCTGCGGGCCGGGAAAATGATCATGAAGATCAGGCTAGCGCTGTTAATTCCGGCGGAATTTATTGAGCTGAGTCTGACATTTGATACCCGTACCGGCATCACCCATTAAACAGGGGCAAAATATGAACAATTTATACACCCCGTCGGTGTCACACCGTTTTATCGCCAGTTTTTTGTTTAACAATATCCCTAGCCCACTCGACATAGCCTTCCAACGGATATCGGGCCTCAGCCGCGAACTGCAAACAAGCCAACACAGTCAGGGTGGAGAAAATGCCAGAAATGTTTGGCTAGCCGAGAAGATCCAACACGGCAGCTTGGTACTGGAACGCGGTGTTATGACCGTCACGCCGCTGACTTGGGTGTTTGATCGCGTCCTGCGCGGCGAGAAAGCGGTTTATGCCGATGTGGTCATCATGCTACTGAATGAAAACACCTTACCCGTGGCAAGCTGGACGCTAAGTAACGCGCTGCCGGTTCGTTGGTCCACCGGCGATCTTGATGCCAATAGCAATACGGTTTTGGTTAATGCGCTGGAATTACGTTATCAAGATATGCGCTGGTTAGGAGTGAAAGCATGACTGTTGAAATTAAGGAGCTGATTATTCAGGCCAAAGTCACCGATTCGGAGAATCATCCGGTCGCGCCGCCAACATTAGCGCAGGAAGCGCTGGATAACGCTCGCCTGATTGAGAAGGTGAAACAAGAAGTATTAGACGCATTGCGTGAAACAGGAGGTCATTATGAGCTTAATTGAACGTAGCCTATCCAAACTCACCCTCACTGCTTTCAAAGACCGCGAGGGGAAAATCTCCGTAGGCAGTTTACAGGCGATGTATAACCCTGATGCCATCCAACTCGATTATCAAACCCGTTATCAGCAGGATGAAAGCATTAACAGCGCCAGCCAAAGCAGCCGCTATGTGTTATCCCAACCGGCGGGTCTGTCATTAGTCCTGTTATTTGACGCCGCCATGCCCGGCAACAACACGCCGGTAGAAACCCAACTGGCAACGCTGAAAGCCTTATGTGCCGTGGATGCCAGCACTAACGTCCCTCACTTTCTTAAAATCAAATGGGGCAAAATGCGCTGGGAAAACAAAGGCTATTTTGCCTGTCGCGCCAGTGGTCTCAGCATTCATTACACCCTGTTTGATCGAGACGCCACACCGTTGCGAGCCAGCGCTACCCTATCTCTGGTAGCAGATGAAAGCTTTGTTATTCAAGCTACCGAGCAGCAATTAAAATCACCACCAATTACCGCAGTGAATATAACCGATATGCTCTCCCTGCCCTTGATCGCTCTCGGTGCTGGCGCCTCTCTGGCAGGTGGTATCGATTATCTCTCGCTGGCCTGGCAAAACGATTTAGATAATCTTGATGATTTCACGCCGGGGCAAACGCTGCAAGCACAGGGGGAGGCATGAAGATACCGACGATAACGCTCAAAATCGGCGGCAAAGCCCTCAATCAATTTACGGTTATCAGTCTGACAGTTAACCATCATATTAATGGCATTCCCTCGGCTAATATCACTTTGGGGATCGCCGGTGATGCCAGTCATATCTTTGATGCCAAGACGCAAGCTGAACTGGCAAATTGCCGCCCTAGTCATGAACTGATTGTGCAGATCGAAAAAACCGTGGTGTTTAAGGGGATCATCGTCCGGCAAACATTGGGACTTAAAGGTCAGGACAGCATCATTACGCTGACCGCCAAACATGCGTTGCAAAAATTAACTCACAACTGCCACTCACAACTGTTCAGCAAACAGAGTGATGAGGCGATTATCAAGAAGTTGTTTAGCCAAGCGAGTATCCCTGTCACGATAAAACAAGCCCCGCAGCTTAAAACAGTGCATGAGCAAATGGTACAGTTTCGCTGTAATGACTGGGCTTTTCTAAAAAACCGGCTGCTCGCGACTCATACTTGGTTATTGCCCGGCAACGATAGCGTGACGCTGGTCACCCCGGAATCACTGAATCGGTCAACCGTACATACCCTCCACCAGCGAGCTCGCCAGCAGGATGCAGTGTTATTTGAGGCGAATCTGCAATGGGATAACCAACGCAGCCCCAAAACAGTAAGTGTACAATCCTGGGATGTCGCCCAACAAAAACTGTCTCCAGCCAATCAGGCAAAAAGCAGCGGCCTGGGTCGTAATCAACTCGCCACAGACAACCTGACATCATTGACCAATCAACAATGGCAATGGGTTTTCAGCCATCCGCTGGACAATGAACAGGCCAAACAGCTTGCTCAAGGCATCCTGAATAACCGCCGAAGTCATAATGTCTCCGGCAATTTTGAGGTCGAAGGCGATAACCGTTATCAAGCCGGCGATGTGCTGGCGTTAAATGGTTTTGGTCAAGGAATGGATGGTCAGGCGATTATCACCGGCGTCAGTCAAACCATCAATCAACGGCAAGGCTGGCGTACTCGGCTAACTCTGGGGCTATTACCGGAAACAGAGCAAGTTGTACCGCAGGCGAAAGAGCTGCATGTGGGAATCGTGGAAAAATATCAGCGAGATAGCCAATCATTAGGCCGTATTCCGGTCAAAATACCAGCCTTAAACTTAACCAATGGCGCCCTTTTCGCCCGTCTGGGTAAACCTTACGCCAGCCATGAAAGCGGTTTCTGCTTTTACCCTGAACCGGGGGATGAAGTGATTATCGGCTTCTTTGAATGTGATCCCCGCTTCCCAGTGATATTAGGCTCCATGCACAACCCTAAAAACAAAGCGCCGTTAGAACCGAGTGAAAAAAATCCGGTGAAAACCTTAGTGATTAAACAAGGAGAGAACCAGCAGGCATTATTATTTAATAATAAAGATAAAACGCTCGCATTAAATAGCGGAAAACATACCTTATCTCTGCAACAGGATAAAGATATCACACTTAATTCCGCTAAGAATCTTATTACCCATGCTCAGGAAATTAAAATAGAGGCGGAAAAATCTCTGTCTGCTTCCGGGAAATCCGGGGTGGATATTAAAGGTGCGAAAATTAATTTAACCCAATAATAAGGTAATGAGATGACAAACACCGTATTAACCAACACAATATTAACCAACACAGTATTAGCCGATATTTATGGTCGGGGTTGGGCCTTTCCGCCGCAATTTTCTATCAAAGATAATGCAAATCCAGAAATAGCCACCGGCGTCACAATGGCGGAAGGGGCCGAAAATGTTCGCCAAAATATGAAAATTCTTTTTCTCACCGAACCCGGCGAACGGATTATGCGTGAGAATTATGGTTGCGGCCTGAGTGATTATCTGTTTGCTAATATCCGTGACGAAATGATGGCCGAAATTCAAACTCGGATTGAAGAACGGGTATTACGTTATGAACCCCGCGCCGATATCAGCGAGATCCAAGTAAACCAGAGAACCGACGTACCCAATACCCTGCATATTCAGGTCACTTACACCCTGAGAGGCAGCGAAATCGGCCAACAGATTGAAGGCGCCCTTGAGATTAATGAAGGTCGGGTACAGGTGAGCCTATGAGCAAACAACTGGTGGTTGACGGCGACACTTTGCTGTTCGAGCCGTTATTTGGCAACCGACAAGTCACCATCCTGGGACCAGCAACCATCCGGGGCAGCGGACACGCCAAAATCCAGGGCAAAAAGATCGTCATGGTAGGCGATGAAAAAAAGGTGCAACTGCAAGCGCAATACATTACCCCAAGCCACCCAGTTCCCGGCATGGGGATGGTCACCATTGCTCAATTGGATGCCAGCCAACAGGCAAACTTTTGCCGCAGCCCTGCCACAGTGATTGTTGTCGGGCAACAATTTATCGCCCGTTTTACCCCGACACAGCCAGCCAATAATCCATCGAGCGGCCCAGATGTGACAGCGCCGAGTATGGGTAAAGGCCGGTTTATTGCCAGTCAATATGCCGTCACCGCCGGATAAATAATCTCTTCAACTCTATTTTAAATAACAACGATCTCCTGACAATCTATCAGGAATATATTCAATAACAGGTGGCAAAAATATGGGACAGGCCGAGTTAGAAAATAAACTCTCTGCTATTGTGCCGGATACTGAATTTAAACTTGATGAAAGAAGCACGCTAGATATTTTAAATTGGCTTAAAGCTTATGCTGAAGAAATCCCTTTCGATCAAGAGAAAAAACAGTTCTGGGATAGTTTCTACTTTATTCAAGCAAATAATCCTCAACAATTAGCCGATATTTACCAAAACGTGAATAAAGCGAATGGCCTGTTACCGGCCCATCAAGCTTTTGTTTTGGCTTTTTTAAAGTTATTAGAAACAACTAATCGATTATTAAATACCTTTCCGGCCCGGCACCGTAATCTTTATTACCGGGAATTATTGGGACTCAAACCCAAACAAGCGCAAGCGGATAAAGTGGCGATAGGAATTACGCTTAATACTGACAGCACAGAATCACTGATAGCTCAGGGTACGCTGTTTGATGCCGGGCAAGATAACGCTGGCACCCCGCTACAATATGCGTCAGACACAGATTTATTAGCGAACCAAGGGGAATTAACCGACTTACGTTGGTATCGGAAAAAAGATAATGGTTGGTTATCGGCAATCCCATTCAATCTTGCGGATAATATTGCATGGCCCGAAAACGGTATTCGACTTTTTAGTCCAACGCCCAATGACACTCCGGTTTTATCCGGTTACCTGATCACTTCGCCTTTATTTGCCATGTCGGCAGGAGAACGCACAATTAAAGCGACATTAGCCAGCGAATGGACCGGTAAATCTGAGCACATCACGGCTAATATCAGTGCAGAAAATCGCTGGCTTTCCTTATCGGTAAAACTTGTCAACAAAACGACGCTTGAACTCGGATTATCCGCCAGTGATGCGCCAATCACGCCTCCTGATGCTCTGGATAATATGACGTTTGATATACCGGTATTAAAGCTAGGCGCCGCTCAAGGCCCTATTCTACCCAAGATTACCGGGATCGAAATCAGTGCTAATGGCAACCGCAGTGTGCTCTACGCCTCTGATGGCGGTATTGAACAAACGGACACCTCCAGCTTTCCATTTGGTCAATCACCATCGTTAGGATCTGGTTTTAATCTAATTGCCCCAGAATGGTATGGCACTGAAAGCGCAACCGTGACGATTACCCCTCAATGGGTGGGATTGCCGCAACAAAACTTTTCAAAATGGTATGGAGGATATGAAACTAAACCCGACAATAGTGCCTTTAAAGTACAGGGTTACTTAATCACGCCCCAAAAGAGAGAAAAACTTAATGAAGCGCAGTCATTATTCAATGGAAAAGAAGCGCCACAAGGACAAAGCCTAAAATTCACCTTGCCGACAATGCACTACCCTGTTGCAGATAGTCCATCTCCCAATGACTGGCCGGCATCAATACGCATAGAATTGGATAAGCAGGATTTTATGCACACTCAATATTGGCAAAATCCCACGGACAAAAATGTCCCTTATACGCCGCAAATCAGTGCATTGCAGATTCAATTCAGCGCTAAAGCTAAAACCGGACAATTTTCCGTCTATCCCCTAACGCCTTTTGGCCGGTGCGAAGCAACAGCAGAAACGCCCGCATTAACCCATGAAGCATTTTATTTAGGCTTTACGGGGGTATCACCGGGACAAACTTTATCCTTATACTGGCAATTAGAAAGCATTAAAGCGCTCACTTTATCCTGGTTTTATCTCAGCGAAAGCAATAGCTGGAACAAATTAGATAAGTTAGTTGACGACCAAACCCATAACCTGTTTGACCGGGGTATCTGGCGCGTCTTATTGCCACAGGATGCGGCCAATCAAGCCGCTATGATGCCTGCGGGACGCTATTGGCTGAAAGCAGAGATAATTCATCAAACCGATCCCCAAGATTACCCACGCATTAAGGGTCTACTGTATAACGCCACCACGGCGACGTTAATCAACGCAGAAACCGTTGAGCAGGATCACTTTATCAATGGATTAGCCGCAGACACCATTAAACAAGCCGCCAACACGGTTGTTGCCATCAGCAACGTCACCCAACCTTGGGCTTCATGGAACGGTCGCCCGCCAGAAACCGATCAAGCCTTCCTGACGCGACTTCCTGCCCGCTTATCTCACCGCAATCGAGTACTGAGTTGGGGCAACATTGTCACTTTATTAAAAGAGCAATTTATCAGCCTGTTTGATGTCAAATACCCTTCTGCCAGTGAATTAACCAAAATTCCGGCGCCGAAAACACAACAACTGATTGTGATCCCTGACAGCCGCTACAAAGATAACGATGATGGATTGCGTCCAACGTTAAACTCCGCTCGGTTGGCAGAAATGGTCGAATGGATCAAACAACTCAGCAGCCCTTGGGCAACCATTGAAATTAACAATCCCACCTACGTTGACGTTAATGTGAATTATCAAGTGACCTTTATCACAAGCGTAAACCCCGACTACGGCCATCATCAGCTACAACAGGAATTAAGCCGCAAATATATGCCGTGGGGCGAAAATCCGGCTATCGGCGTGACAACCGGTAATCGCATTGACTACTACCAGTTATTAGCCACGATCCAACAATCTCCTTTGGTAGCACGCGTCACCAACTTAAGCATCACCATCGCTAACCGAGTCACAGGCGCCGTAGGTGAAAGTATCGAGGCGGCCGACAATGAAGTGCTGATTTTAGTCTGGCCAGAGAAACACCTCTCAAACCAAGGAGTTAACCAATGAGTCATCAGGATGCCCTGTTTCCCATCGTCAAAGACGATATTACCTTCGATGCCTTACTCACTCAGGCCAAAACGGTGATTGAGCAACAATCCGGCCAATGCTGGAGCAATACCAATGAAAATGATCCCGGCATCACCTTATTGGAAGCCTGTTGTTACGGCGCCTCCGATCTGGCCTATCGCCACGCATTGCCACTGAGAGATCTGCTGACGCCAAGACCGGAGGAACAGCTACCCGGCGACGGTATTTTCCCCCAAGAGTTTGGCCCACAACAAACGCTGACCTGTGGCCCCATCACCGCAGAAGATTATCGCCGGGCTTTGTTAGACCTGCACAGCAGTGACGCGATTAATGACACCAATGAAGGTTATTTTTTCTTTAATGATGTCCAATTAATTCGTGAACCTGAAAATCAACGCTATAAATATTGGTATAACAAACAGAAACGTGAATATACCTTTAATGATTTAGGCGCGGACGGCGAATTAGCACTAAGAGGAAATTACTGGCTTTATTTACTCCCAAGCCGGGAAACGCAAGCCGATAATAAACTGGCTCAAGAAAAGCTTAACGCTTTCCTAAAAAATAACCGCAATCTGGGGGAATACGTCAGTCGCATTATCTGGCTGCAACCCACTGATCTCCCCTTGCAGATTGAAATTGAACTTAAAGATAACGTTATCGATATTCCTGATATTTTCGCCCAAGTTTATATGACGGCGGAACAGATGGTGCTGGCAAAACCCGAACGTTATACCACTCAGGCCATGAAAGATCAGGGTTACCACCATGAAGAGATATTTTCCGGCCCTTATTTACGTCACGGTTGGATGCCGACATTACCTCAAGTCAAAGATTACACCGGCGCTACGGTATTAAATCTCAGTCATTTGGTTAATCGGCTACTGGCTATTCCCGGAATACAGAGTATTACCCGGCTGGCATTAGCTAATCACGATAATACCATTACGCCGCTGTCAGATGATAATTGGTCCTGGAAAATCGCCCAAGGATATTACCCCAGACTATGGGGGAACGACCCCTTAACATTAATTACCTCAGCAAACAGTCCGCTCATTATTACCGCCAAAGGGGGCGTTAAAATTGGCGTTTCCAAACAACAGGTGGAAGAAAAAATAATTGCAGCACCGCTGATTGATACGCAGCCGGAATTACTGCATTGGGGTAAACATCGTAAAATCCTGAATTACTATCCGGTGAGTAATAAATTACCGGCTTGCTACGGATTGCAGACCGGCAAACCGACTCCACAGCAAGTGCAGTTACACCAATTTATGCTGCCGTTTGAGCAAATATTGGCTAACGGCTGTGCCGAACTGGCCCTGTTACCGAAATTACTGGCCTTTAAACAACGAGGGGAAACGGTACATGGCGTGCAATGGCCTTTTAAAGCCGATACCATCGGTAACAATGTTCATCAACAGATCATTCCTGACTTAACCGCAAAGCTAAACCGTGATTCACAAATCTATATTGATGACAAAATTCAGAGCGCAAACTATATAAAGGAAGTGACAATTCTGGATCATCTGTTGGGCTATTTTGGCGCTCAACTTGCCGCCAGACCACTCACCCTTGATTTTCAGGATTTTCTGGACACTCAACGCGGTTATCTGGCTCAACAACCCGAATTGACCTATCAACGTAATAATATTCGGATTGATAAAGTGTCCGCATTGCAAAAACGGATTGCTGCCCGATTGGGTTTGGGCGGAGAATGTTTCAGCGATACGCCTGATCTGGCTAATCTGCCTTTCTATTTAATTGAACATCGCCAGTTATTACCGGAAAAACCCGATACCCAATTCAATACCGAGCAAAAGCCCGATTCTCTGGCGATTGAAGATGACCAGTTAAAAATCACCCAACAAGGTACCGCAGGCCGCTTATTACAAGGCCAAGTAATTAATCTGATTATCATTGAAGATGATAGAGAATTTATATTGCGGGGCCAGATGATCACCGAGGTGACAGGAGATACCTTCTCCCTTAGCTCGCGCAACAGCACGGGTTTGGAGCACAACCTGCACCGGGTGCAACAGGCATTTGATGATGGTAAGTTGCGTTGGCAAAATAGCCCGGTGTGGCTGGAAGATATGGATTATCAATTGGTTTATGCCAATGAGACGTATAAAAACGCGACCGAAGATGAACGTTGGATCACCTCCAGCGCCCAAAGCCCTTTTCCTGCAATGATCGAAGTCAATGACGAAATCACGCTGAAATATGTCATTACCCCATCTAAACCATCGCAAAAAATATTAGCGCGTACTGAACCGCTATCCGAATATGAACTCAAAGCCCGCGTCATTAAATTTGATCGCATTCAAGGCAAGATATTAATTAAATGCAACCAAGATTCACCAAATAAAGACTTTCCGCCAGAGACCGAAGCCTGGCGTTATCGCTGGTACTTCTCCAGCGAAAAATACGCCTTGGCTGATCGCTTCTCATTTGTGGTTAGCGTGGTAGTGGATCACCAATTAATTGCAAGTAACAGAGTTGACCCTTATAAACTGGAAGCTTGGGTGAAAGCAGAGATACTCGCGGAATTTCCCGCGCACATTTCGATGATTATTCACTGGTTATCACCGGAACATTTTGAAGATTTTGCCAATACCTATAAACGCTGGCAAAACAATGACGCACCGTTAGGAGACGAAGCATACCATATTTTAGAAACCTTAACCTTGGGGCGCCTGCCTTCTAATGCAACCGGTATTGGTAGTATGCGGATTGCCACTGAACAGCAACGTATTGACGTGATTGGCGAGTCTGGGGATAAATGGAACGAAGAAGTCATAAAAAGCGATCAATTATTATATGTTCCTTATACTAAGCAGGTAGTATGGGTAAATATTGACCTTAATAAAGAAAATAATAAAGAAACCACTGTTTCAGAGTTTCTATATCAACCGGTAGATAATAAAGGCAAGCTGGTATTTTTAACCGATAACAGTCAAACAGGACCTGAATATGCTGTACTGGAATCAGATAATGCATGGACTGATTACACTATCAAAGTGAAGAAAAACAAAAATGGTGTTATTACCGATGAAACATTACATATCAAAGGAAGAAAGAAAGTCGGGCTTAATTTAGCATGGAAAGCAATGAATTTATACGATCCACCGGCAGGAAATAGCTGGTCATTCTATTACGGATTTGTATTAGGCGATAACCAAGATCTTTCTGGCGCATTATTTTACACCGAAGAGCCGCTTATTTTATCGCTGAATTATATATCTGACCCTAATGACCTTAAAGGAGAAACCCGGACAAAATTTGGCTTTAATTTTACTTATGATGGAAACAAACCTTAACAATATACCCAATAGATTTCAAGATGCATCGCGACGGCAAGGGAGCGAATCCCCGGGAGCATAGATAACTATGTGACCGGGGTGAGTGAGTGCAGCCAACAAAGAGGCAACTTGAAAGATGACGGGTATATCTCAATATAATAGCGCACACAATATAAGGTGATAAAAATGGCAAAGAAATACAATCTATATCTATATAATGCAGAAATTAATCTAGAAAGTGCTAATATCCAATCAACCGGGCCTTCAGTCGGTGATTTGAAAAACCGTTTTAAAGAGGGCAGTATTCCATTACAAACCGATTATGCCGACCTGATTAATATTGCTGATATTGGTCGCCGAGCCTGTGGTCAGGCGCCACAACAAAATGGACCGGGAAAAGGTTTGCAATTAGCTGATGACGGTACGCTTAATTTAAGAATGGGCACGCTTGCCAGCCAAGATTTTTCGCCCTTAATACTTGAAAAAGATATTTTATCCGTAGACCTTGGCAGCGGTCTGGTTAATAAAACCAATGGAATATGTGTTGGTCAAGGCAATGGCATTGCTGTCAATAGTAATAATGTCGCTGTCAAAGCTGCCAACGGTATCACCGTTAATGGTAGCGGTGTTGCAGTCAAAGCCAATAATGGCATCAATGTTGATACTAATGGCGTCGCTGTAAAAGCCAAAGATAAAACAATTAACGTCGAATCTACAGGAATATCTGTCAATCTTGGTTGGGGAATAAAAATAGGTGATGGGTTAGATGTTAAGGCCAGTAATGGTATTAATGTTGATAGTAATGGTGTTTCAGTTAAAGCCAATAATGGCATCAACGTTAACAGCAATGGTGTTTCAGTTAAAGCCAATAATGGCATCAACGTTAATAACGACGGTGTTTCAGTTAAAGCCAATAATGGTATCAACGTTAATAGCAATGGTGTTTCAGTCAAATCCAATAATGGTATTAATGTTGATAGTAACGGCGTCTCCGTAAAAGCAAAAAATGCCACTATTAAAGTCGAATCTACAGGAATATCGGTAGGAATTGGTTGGGGAGTAAAAGCAGGCGGTGAAGGATTAGATGTTAAAGCTAGTAATGGTATTAATGTCGATAGTAATGGTGTTTCAGTAAAAGCTGGTAATGGCATAAAAGTGGATAATAACGGTGTCAGTATTGATTCCAGCAAAATACTCCCCAGAGGAATGATTGTGATGTTCTCTGGTAGTAGTGTTCCTACAGGATGGGCACTGTGTGATGGTAATAGTGGTACACCAAATTTAATCGATCGGTTTATTTTAGGAGGCAAACTCTCCGATATTAATGGAAAGAGTAATAATACAGTTTCTGGCGATAAAAATAACAAATCATTTAGTTTTAAATCTGATACGGCCACATTAAATATCAATGGTAAAACAAATGGCAGCTCATTATCTATTGCTCAAATACCTAACCATCAGCACCTTAGCGGCGTAATTATGGACACAGATAAGTCTAATAATTATGGAAGTAGTAAAATCTCAACAAATAAGTGGGGTGTACCAACAGCACAAAATACTTCAGTACGATATGTTTATCATTCAAGCGGAATTGTCGGTTCCACAGGAACTATGAATAGCAATAGTCCAGAGAAACACACACACGATATTGATTTGAGAAATACAGGTAGCCACTCTCACAATAATAAAATAACAACTCCTTATTATATTCTTGCTTTCATTATGAAACTTTAACATTCATAAAAAACTTAAAATCTAAATCATCCATTAATAGTAGAGAGAAGATTAGCATGAATTCGGAGCCAAATCTGTTAAATCGGATTACCATTACGATTGAGGCTAATGATCAACAGGTAGCTAAAAAAGTATTGCATGGCTCCCTGCTTAATCAAGCCAATATAAATAAATTACTCAACTCATACTTTGATAAATATAACATTCATCAAGATATCTCTTTAGAAACATTAACCCTCAATCTTGGTGAAATAGATTTTCATGATTTTAATTCATTGTTTCCTGCTCGCCTCAAGATGGAGTTAAATAAAGCATTCAGCCAATATCAGATAAACGATCATCAAGAAAAGATTCTACTGGATAAATCCATATCCAGTCAGTTTATCAATAATCCATCTTTGTCTGGTGATAATAATTTAACTAATGCAGAAAATTTTATTCACTCGTTATATCAACAAAATCCCCAACTAAATACACTGGAGGCAATAACCAATAATAAAGAGATTAATATTAATAAACTTATTCATCAATTAGCACAGATAGAAAGCCAATGGATATTGCTATTGGCAAAAAGCTGTCTATCTGAACACGGTATACAACGACTTTCGGCTATCAAACAACCTGCTTTATTCAATTCCATCAACCGCAGATTATCCGCAAGAGTAAATAAACCACAATCTCAGGAGGAGCTTGTCTCCTCCGGGCAATTGATACTCAATGCACTGGAATATCTACAACGGCATAATATTCAGGACATACCTAAATCCAATGCAAAAATCATTTCACGTATTACAACTGAAATTAATAACGGCATACTTAATGCCGATCTTGTCATTACACTATTCCGCCAAGCTGTGACTAAAAATAGCCGATTAAATAGTTGGCTGAAACAACTTTGGCAAATAGCACCCATTGCAAAACTATGCAAAAAATATCTTTCAGCACCAGAATATAAAAATCTGGCAGATTACTTTAGCCATAAAAATCCATTTTTCAACGAACCCTCTTTACAGCAAACGATTTCCATTGATTCAATATTCACTGAGATATTACAGGCATTAGTTACAAGACATCGGCAAGATTTACCACAATTAAATCAGCATCAGCTTTCATCAATCGCCACCTCTATTCAAAAAGGAAACATTAAAACACACACTATCCTCGCTCTATTTCAACATGTTGCCTTATATAACCGTGCAGATACGGCTTGGTTAACCTCATTATGGCAATTAGCGCCTGTCTCACAACTCTGTAAACAACACCTATCAGTTGCAGAATACCAATATCTATCGGAACACTTTATGCCAGACCATGAAAATAAAAGTGAATCCAGTAAAAAATCAACCATAACTTCTCAACCGATTTTATTACCAGAGCAAACTATTCCATATCAAGTCAGCAATGCGGGAATATTAACGCTATGGCCGATGCTGCCAGCACTGTTTAATCAACTTGGTTTCCTTGAGAAGCAAAAGTTTATCCATCGTCAAGCCCAATTCAGCGCCGTTAATTTCCTTGATGCTCTCATTTGGGGAACCGAAGAAACACCAGCCGAACGTAAGAGACTCAATAACGTGCTGTGTGGATTAACGGCTGATGAAAATAGTGAATCAACCTCTCTTGAACCAGAAAAACAATTAATAACCGCACAATGGCTGGATACTGTTATTACTCAACTTCCCGGCTGGAGAAAATTAAACTGCAATGATGTCCGACAACTGTTTTTACAACGGCCGGGTGAATTGCTGATCAATGATCAAGAAATCAACATCACCATCCAGCAACAACCCTTTGATGCATTACTGGCCGATTGGCCGTGGCCATTAAATATCGCCAAACTTCCCTGGCTGGATCACCCTTTATTAATCGACTGGCGAAACATTTAACAGGTTTATATGAACTCTTTACTTAAAAATAACCACCACATGGTAACAGAATTACGCTGGATTTATCCCCATCTGGAACGTATTGATCTGCGGTTACAACATTACTATTACCAAAACAGAGAAAAATACGATTATTTACCGGATAGTTTCCTACTTACCGAAGATGAATTAGAGCAACATCTGGCAAAGCCACAGAGTATTCCTCATTGGATAATCAAACAGGATGATGTTATTAATTTCTCTGAAATCGAAGAAACCTCCAATGCATTATCACTATTGGTCGAACGTTTTGAACTCACTGAATTTGAGCGTGATGTTTTATTATTAGGTTTATTGCCCCATTTCGATAGCCGTTATCATGCATTATTTGCCGCTCTGCACGGCAACAGTAAAAAACAGTGGCCCAGTTTTGCTTTAGCTATTGAGCTATTCAGCCAATGCCAAAGTGATCGGCAATTACTGCAAAATAGCTTCTTACCACAAACACCGTTAATCAATAACCAATTATTACGTCTCAATAATCACCAAGAGTCTATTTGGTTACAAACCCAATTTCTAACTCATAGCGCTATCTGGCATTTTTTATCAGGACAACGGGTTATTTTACCGCCGCTAACAACTTGTGCTTATTGGCATTCTCCGGCCTCACATCGTTGGTATCCACAAACTCTTTGTCATTCACTTGAAAAGATATTACTCAATGAAACCGATGAAATACGCCCGCTGATAATACTCAGAGGAAAACCAGATAGCGCCAGAGAATTAGCGGTAAGTCATATTATGGCGTCTCATGATATCAGTACCTTAACGCTAGACTTAGCTCAACTACCGGAGGAGAATAACCCTAATTTGCTGACAGATGCAATCCGGGAAATTAAATTACATGATGCCTGTTTATTAATTCGAAATTTTTCTTTACTGAAAGATGAAAAGAGAATATGGCACAACGAATTATCTACATTATTAAACCAACCAAAATTACGTGTGATTTGTCTGGCAGAACCACAAGATGCATTAATATGGGTTAAACATCTGCCAATGGTACAAATTAATATGCCCTCATTGACTATTGCGGATAAAACAACCATGCTGGCAGCAAGTTTACCTGATAATATCGTTCAGGAAATCAATATTATTCAGCTATGTCAACGTTTTTCATTTACCGCAGAAACATTACCGCTAATTCTTAAAGAAGCGAATCAATATCAAATATTACGGCAACCGGAAGGTCAATTAGCAGAAGTCGATCTGCGTAAGGCATTAAGTTTCCGCGCTCAACAAAACTTCGGCAAATTAGCGCAACGAATAACACCAAAACGCAACTTTAATGATTTAGTAATTTCCGATGCATTAACGCAACAACTAAAAGAAATTATTGCCGCCATTCATTACCGTGACCAAATTCTGGCTACCGGCTTTCAGGAAAAAATCGGTTATGGCACCGGTATTAGCGCGTTATTTTACGGAGAATCAGGAACCGGCAAAACAATGGCCGCAGAGGTTATCGCCGGGTATCTTGGCGTTGATTTGATTAAAGTCGATCTCTCTACGGTGGTGAATAAATATATTGGCGAGACGGAAAAAAATATCTCCCGTATTTTCGATTTAGCCGAGGCCGATTCCGGGGTACTATTTTTCGATGAAGCGGATGCTTTATTTGGCAAACGCAGCGAAACCAAGGACGCCCAAGACAGACACGCTAATATTGAAGTTTCTTACCTACTGCAACGACTGGAAAATTATCCGGGATTAGTGATTTTAGCCACCAATAATCGTAGCCATCTAGACAGCGCATTTAATCGTCGCTTCACCTTTATTACCCGTTTTGCTTATCCCGACGAAATGTTACGTAAAAAAATGTGGCAGACTATTTGGCCGGAACAACTTAAATTATCCGATACCATTGATTTTACCCATCTGGCTAAACGAGCTGATTTAACTGGTGCTAATATCAGAAATATTGCGCTATTAGCATCAATGTTAGCGAAAAATGATCACTGTGAACAAATCGAAAATAAACATATAAATCGCGCCGTTACACTTGAATTAAATAAAACTGGCCGACTGGTTTTTTAAAAATTAAATAAAATTGGAATAAACATGACCACTATCATTGCTTCTGACAATGCGATTATTGAAGTGAATAACGCATTAAACACTATTTTATCCCAGTATCTAAATACCAATGGCAATAAAATTGATATCCGTTTTGATCTACCTGAAATTAATTCAATCCAATCAGAACCGACAATAAGCGTATTTCTTTACGATATACACGAAGATCTACAATTACGTTCTGCCGAACCAAGACGTTATAACCCGGCAACCAGTACATTATTACCGGGATGGGTCAATATCAATTGTAACTATTTAATCACTTACTGGGACGCTAATAAACCCTCAAGCGACAGCTCCAGCCCGGACAGCCAACCCAATAATCAAGCCGCGCAAGTGATGACTCGGGTTTTAAATGCATTAATTAATAATCGTCAATTAACCGGCATTCCCGGTGCTTATACCCGTGTTATTCCACAACAGGAAAACTTAAATAGCCTGGGTAATTTCTGGCAGGCTCTGGGTAATCGCCCTCGCCTTTCTTTAATGTATTCCATTACCGTACCCATGAAACTGCAAGATATTAAGGACAATATTACCCCGATTAGCCAAATCTCAACTTCGGTAGTTCAAAAACCCAGTCTGGACAATTCGCAAATCAATCAAGCGCTGGCAGATAAATTGTGTGCCGATTTAGGCGGCACAGAAGATATTCGCCTTGCCTTAGCTAAAGTCTACCTGCTCACTGAATTCGCTACAGATAATAATGAAAATCAAGAAAATAAAAGTGTGCTGCTCAATATTTCAGGTATTACTTATTCAGATTATTTACCTAAAATAAAAGATATTATTTTAAAGTGGAAAAATAGTCAGAATGCTATTGTTAATATAAATGGCACAGGTATTATTATCTTAAAAGAAGATTCTGATAAATTGATTGGGATTTAAAACCATTATTTATATATATCCTATGGATTTAAAAATGCATTTCTCGAGATCAAAATCCCAGGAAATGTGAGAGTAAAGAAATGGCACAAAGCCAAAGAATAAAGATACCATCATTAATACTGATATTATACTAATATCTTTCTTACCAAAAAAAGTAAACAGGTGATAATATGCCAATAAATAAACACGGTGAAAATAGTCATTATCTTAAAAATAGACCAACACAGCCAAGTCACTCTATTGAGGATGATATAGACGATACCTCATTAGGCATGGGGTTGGATTTAGACACTATGATGGGGACGAGTTCTGTTAGCTTAAATCAAACTCAGGATTATGCGTTTTGGAAAGAAAACATTTCCGAATATTACAAATGGATGGTTGTGGTTAAAGGTCACTTAAAACAATTAGACTGGACCTTAAGAGCAATGGACTCCCCTGAATCCGCTAACAGTAATACGGCTAAAAATGTGGGAACAACCGCATTGCAAGCGCTATTAAATACAGGAGGCAGTATAGCGGGCGGCGCGATTGGCGGCGCCATAGGAAGCGCCATAGCGCCGGGTATCGGCACTATCGCTGGCGCAGGTATTGGCGCCTTAGCCGGAACAGGATTAAATTATCTTAATGATACAGCGATTGAAAAATTAAATAAAAAGCTGGAAATCGCACACCCTTATCCTAAAACCAGAAACATGATATTTGATATCAATAATTACGATAAAAACCCCATCTCAAAAGCGATAAAGAAAAAAATCGGTAATAAAGACAATCTAAAAGTTACTGCCGGTGGTTTAATAACGTCACAAATTGTCAGCAAAATATCCCCGGCCAAAATTCCCGCCTATAAACTTGCTGAACTGGCTATATCGCACCATAAAGCATTAGCCGGATTAAGTGATGATAAAGCCAGACATATATTAGACTTCACCAACAGTATTCGTGAAGTTCTCAATGAAAGCCACTCTGATGCCGCCGCATTTATGCGTAAAAACTATGGCGATGATAAAATGAGTCTTTCTGGGTTTTCTTCTAAAATAAAGGGAGAGAAATTAACTTTAGATAAACTGGCAAGGACGAGAAATAAAATAGAAAATATGATTAACAGCATTAACAAACAAACAGTAAAACTTTCCTCAGAGAATAACAATAGCTAATTACATTAGAAAGCCCAAACAAAAATAAAATAGCCCCACATCAATCCATTTAATTGGAAAATAATCTATACCCGTTATCTTTCAAGTTGCCTCTTTGTTGGCTGCACTCACTCACCCCGGTCACATAGTTCGCTATGCTCCCGGGGATTCACTCCCTTGCCGTCGCGATGCATCTTGAAATCCATTGGGTATATACCCTACTATAACAAACAGAAGAGGCACTAATAAAATGCAATTTAATTATCAAATCAGTGAACCATTTTATAGCGGTTACCATTCTGATATTGCTATCGCGATTTTCTCTGAACAAGATTTTACCAAAGCGTATGAAATATACCACTCTAATAATTTTAATTATCAAGGCTTAAGAGTAGAACAGGAGCCTTATGCACGGTATTTCAGGGCCTTTCATCATACGGATATTCATAAACAGACTTATTCAGCATCTGAGTTAGAAAATAAATATCAAGCAATGATCTATTTTGATAAAAATAGGCAATTTGAACCTGATACTGATTCTCTCGCCGTAATGTCCCATCATATTCCCTATAATTATGATTTTTACGGCTATACTTCGCTACAATATTTAAAGACTAAATATCCCGCAGAATTAAATCATTACCATGAATCCAATTTTGCTAATGAAGAGTTTAATAATATAATTCTGATTGATTATTTTGAAGGGTGGCGTCAGGAACATAATCTTAGCTCTAATATTGATATAGAAACCCCACTTACAATTGAAGATAGTATTGTTGAAGTTTCGATTCTAGGATTATTGAAAGGCAATATACCCGATGAAATTAAACAAAAAATTATTTTCCCTGAGGGAATCACACCTGAAATGCAGCAAGAACTGCTTAATAATAATGTCGGTAATAAAGTCGATGAATTTAGTCAAAATGTTATTGCAAAACTTCAGCGATTAGCAACAGCAGAAGACACTGTATCGAAAATAGAGTCACCTTATCAATATATTGAATCCAGAGTTAAAGAGATTGCGGGTAATCGCGTTAGTTTAGATCAACAAATTACTGTTATTATTTCAAAGAGAATACTTGATAAATGCAAGCCTAAAGCTAATAGGCATTTTGATGTATGTAAAAATCAACCCAAACCGATAACGAAATACTTCACCGTTTATGATTTTATTAGAAATATTCATCACAAAGAGTTCAATAAAATTGAATATAGCGGTAAAAACATACAATTCTTATTAAACAGCGATGTTGAAAATGTTTTAATTAAATTGCAGGATGTTACCGGTGATTATGAGAAATATATCAATAGATTTAGAAATAATGAAGATGTGAAATATTATATCAATGAAGGCATCAATCAACTACCTGGCTCTACCGGGACCACCGTAGATGAATTTCTTGATAAATATATAGAACATATGGATGAGATAAGCTATACGGAAAGTGAAATTATGGCTGATTATTATCTTAATATACTCAGACAAATTCTTGATGCGGTCTCAATGATCCTCCCTGTCAGCCCAATTAAAGGTTATTTAGTTACCATCACGGCCAATACCGTCATACCACTCATTCAATCAGCAATAGCGAATACTTATGAGGAGAGCAGCGCATTACAACAAGAAGCTTGGGTTAATTTTACGGTTTCATCGACTTTTCATGTCATTTTCAGTAATCGAGCAATCGGTAGAAAAATTACCAACGGCGCAAAGTTAATTGAAAATGGCGGTGGATATATTACTGATAAATTTAATATTAAAAAAATAAATGTTAATTATGGATTAAATGCTCAATTAGCCAGAGAGAGTGTCAAAAAAATTCCTGGCTCGGGTACTAACCCGTGGAAACTAGAAAATATTCGAAACAGGTATAAATCATTTCTTGATCGGAAATATTGGTCAAGATTTAGTACCGAGAAAAAGATAAAAGTTTTACAATCACACCTAATGAAAACTCAAGAAGCCAAAGAGTTGGCCGAAGTAGTTGGATGGGAAAAACTCAACAAAATGATAAAGGATTCAATCATATTAGATTATGAAGGAAATCCAATCAATAAAATACCCTTCAGGAAACTCGAAGATGAAGTGACAATAAGAAGCTATGCTTTAAAAAATGACCGAAAACGAATTAATGACATATCAAATCTCCTTGATGAGAAACTCACATTTTCAGATCAACTGGAAAAAATTATTCATGTTGAAGATATTTCAGGCAGCAGTGATTTAAATAAAGCAGCAAATTGGATTGTCAGTAAAAGTACATCAAATGCTAATGATGCACAACATGTCACAAGTGTGCTATCCAAATATATTGACAAAGATATCAGTGATTTTAATGTATTAACGCAATTGCACGATGAGCTATATCGCTTAAAACCGGGCGCTAATTTAAGACATTATCGTGGTTTTGGCGATCAAATATTTCCACATCTGGAATCATCTCAAACGATTCTTCCTTATTATCTAACCAGAACAAAAAGCGTTAATGGTGTTGATCCTTTCCTAATCTATTCAACGTTAATTGAAATTCATCCATTTGGCGATGGAAATGGCAGAACAGCCAGAGCAGCTTATGCGCTGGCATATATTAATAAATATAGAAAATTTCAAGCGTTAACCCGTTCATCAGAAAATATTCTGACTGAAAATGCCAGTAAACCTAAAACATTTTTTAAATCGCCAACAGCAGATACTCGGCAGGATGCATTTTATCTACCAAGGGATAAAGGAGAAGTGGGTAAATTTAAAATATTGGATAACAGTGATTCAGATTATATGGTAGGAATTGATGAATCTAACTCTAAATTCAATATCTATACGGCTTGGAATAAAAATGGCACTCCTGCTACCAGTAAAACTGCCATTTTTTCCGCTCATGGCGGCCGTGAAAATTCAGCCAGACCCATTATATTTCCTAAAAATAAAAATCTTATATTTTGGGCGCCAGATGAATACCGGTTAGATGATCCACTTATTGAACGATTTGTTAATGAGTTTAATAAGTTAAATCCTCATTCCGTTATTGGTGGAAATTATGAAAAATTCTGGTCGGCATTCCCTAACAGATATAAAGATTATGACTTATTAAAATCGTTATTTACTGAAAAGAAACTTGAACAGTTAAAGAATATTGGTAATGTTATAGAAAAACATACCCATTTAAGGGCAGAAGATGCAACCGGTATTAGCGCTTCAAAATTAAAAAATAGCTCGGTGCCTAAAGTCGCAGAATATCAATTTTCATGGTATGAAAAGGATAAAGAAAAAGAGTACGTTTCGGCATTAATAGAGAACAGAAAAACCATAATAAGGGCAAATGATGGAACACCGGCGGTTGACTTACTCAGCATTAGCCCAAATGTTCCTATTGATAAAAAAGTCAGTATTAAAGATCTTATTGAATTCATTAAGGAGAAAAATTATGACAATATTCATGTATTAGCGTGTAGAGAAATTTGGGATAATGGCAAACCCAGAACAACAACTCGCTCTTATGCCGTAACTCGCGGCTATAGAAATGAACATGAACAGTATTGGGAAAATAAACAATTAAAAACGCTGCCACAATCTAAAGCGGCAAGTTCAAGCAGAACCAAACGAGATACTACCGCGATGACTAGCTATGAATATCTTAACGAACCGCGAGATATAAAATATCTTTTGACATCGATGTTATTCACAAATAGTCATAACACGTTAAGTTATAGCGAATATGTGATTGGCGTGGTGACAATAGATGATAAAATTATTACTTTCGATGACTCTTTAAAAAGAGAAGATTATGATATCTTCTTACCGGGGAAAGAAGAAGATAGTCCTGAATTAATGCAGGAGCAAACAGTGCTAGATAATCATTCTCTATCCGATTTCAATCTATACAGCAGTAATTTGCTTGATTTTAGTGAAATAGCAATAGGACAATATTTATATTTCAAAGGAGGAGAAAAATCAGATGGTAATGTCATTTTAGAGATTAATGACTCAGAAGGTTTCCGCTCATTGGCAATAAAGATTCAAAATTTAAGCATGATGGGCGCCTATCTGGCAAATATCATTAATAGCAACTCCCAAGATTTTAAAGCTGGAAGAGTAGAAAATGGGAAACTTGAAACAAGTATTTTCGATGTTAATAATTTATATATAAAGAGTGGAAGTAAAAATAGTTATTACATCAAAGTGAAATTTAGTATTACAGATGTTAAATAATATATACCCTATGGATTTCAAGATGCATCGCGACGGCAAAGGAGCGA